>NZ_JRNX01000475.1 GCF_000786645.1 Halobacillus sp. BBL2006 | reverse complement strand
GAGCCCTTCCCCAACGCCCCTAAAACTTCACAATCATCTCGAAGTCGAGTCTTCAACAAACCTACACGTTTTTGTTGAATAATGTGTAGTCAGTGTCCTTTTAGATCAAGTAAGGACCGAAAAATACGGTGATAAAAGCGACATGAATTCCAATGAAATAACTCAGCTGGACTAATGTGGACCAATCCCTGACTTTTGAACCGATTTTTAGAATTACCAAGGAAACAAGAGCCAAGCCGATTATATAAATGAACGAGCTTCCAGTAAAGCTTAGATAGCCTGGAGCACTTGCCATGACAGCATCAGTGAAAATTAATCTTTTGAACAAAAGGGAAGCAGCAAGATAAATCAACGCTCCTGTATAAAAGATCCATGAATGATCACGATCCAGTGCACGATTGTTTGCAAATGTCACAACTACAATAAAAAGTAGTGGCCATATGAACCAGATGATTGAAATTACAGCCGCTAGGAAACTGTAGGATAACATTCCGAGCGTTTTACCTAACGCCAGTACAAGAGAGCTTTGTGTCATTCCATCAGCTTTTTTAATGACTTCAGGATCACTGGAGGCAAGATAAATACGGTTGGTTTGTTCTCCACCATGGTCGATCCAGACAATGGCCTCATCGTCTAGCCAGACTGGTTCCGAAGATGAATTAGGAGTATTACTTAATCGTTTTACACTTTCAGAAGATTCCCCCCTTAATTCAGACTTATAAATATTGAACTGTTTAGGTTCCTTAAACGTTGTTTTAGTAGAGCCATAAGCTTTGAATAATAGAACTGGATCCTTTCCTGCCATTTTCATCTCTATATCAGATAGTTCTTCTAACTCTCCACTCCCATATGGATCATTGAAGGATACTTGCTTTAGGTTCGGTTGCTCGCCTATGGGGCTTTTTGAATAGTAATAGAAGTTAGTCATTTTACCAGATGAAGATTGTTTTTGTGTTGTCGATAAAAGAAGATAGTAATTGTCTTGGTATGTTGTAAATTGAAGGTCTTTGATTTCTTCTGAACTTTTTACACGTAGGGAAGCTGAGCCGACTTCTTCAAGGCCTTCATTATTCAATTTATAGAATGTGAGCGTATTTCCGCTTTCGCTCACTGTCTTTTTAATGATGTGAATCCCTTGCTTTGATTCGTCTACCAGCAAAGAAGCATTTTCATTGTCTAATTGAAGGAGAGGAGTGGACTCCATGTTGTCGGTATGTAATAAAAATAACTGATTCTCTTTCTTATAGAGGAGTTTTCCCTTCAAAGGATAAAATTCAGAAATATCTTCAATCTTTTGATCGGTCTCTCCATCGAACATCGAGTAATAATTGGCGTAAATCAGTTTGCCATTATTTAAATATATGGATGTAAACTTATCTAATGGAATCTTGTACTTTTCTTTTGAAGCAAGTTCGTAGTGCTCATTATAAATATTTTGTTGGACACCTTCATCCGTTAAAAAAGCGACAGAAAGCTGCCCATCCTCTGTTTGATGTACAAAAGGTTCTTGCGTAAATGGTGTTGTACCTACTTTTAATCCTCGACTCCAATTGTCATCAGCGGGCTGGGTTACTTCTTGATAGTTCTCCAAAAAAAGAATGGAGACCGCTGTTAGAATGATGATCATCGGGGCAAGCCAGACCATGATTTTTTTCATGAAATTCATCCTGAGACATTCCTTTCCTTACCATTCATGGGATATTATATAAAATCTTAATATGAGATACGAAAGAAACGGAGGGAGGTTTCAGAAAAATTAAAAATACCGCGCAATCTGCGCGGTATTTGGTGGGAATAATCAATCTTCTTCTGGGTCGGTATCACCAGCCAGGCTGTGGGCCAGACGACTGGAAGCTGCTGCTGCAATCGCACCGACAATATCGTCTAAAAATGTATGACATTCGCCTGTGGATTTGTCATTTAATTTTTTTAAGATTCCTGGTTTTTGTTTATCAATGTATCCGTAGTTGGTAAATCCGATCGAGCCGTAAACATTTACTATGGAGAAGGCGATGATTTCATCTACCCCATATAACCCTTCATCCGTTTGGATTGTGGAAAGTAATGGCTCCTCCAGTTGATTTTGCTCGGCGAGCTTATCCATTTGGATACCTGTAATAATAGCGTTCTGAACCTCGCGTTTTTTGAGTACTCGATTTACATTGTGACGGCATTCATCCATAGATAGGTCGTCATGGTATTTTGATTGAAGATAGTAAACCAGATCAGCCATATCCTCGATTGTAACTCCTCGTTCTTGAAGCCATTCGCGTGCCGTCGTTTCCAGTGCAGTTACTTTGTCTTTTGCCATATCGTCAAAAACCTCCCTGCTCAACATCGTTCTGATGTTTCTGTACCCTTATGATTAATGTAAAAAACGGAAGGGTTACTCTAAGTATATCAGATTGTGTACATGTACGTGACTCCTTCAGCCTTTATTATACCTAAGGAGGCACGAGGTCATGTATATGATAAACTATAAAAGAAATAGATGATCGGAGGGGTTATTTCATGAGCAAACCTTACGTGTACGTCACACGGTTATTGCCTGAGCACATTATTGAACCATACAGTGATGAGTTGGAAATCCAGATGTGGCCGTATGAAGAACAGCCTGTTTCGATAGAAAAGCTTGAAGAAGAAAGTCATAGAGCTGATGGATTATTGACGATGCTGACAGACAAAGTGGATCAAGGGTTAGTTGAGAAGAGTAAACACTTGAAGATTGTCGCGAACATGGCTGTTGGATACGATAACATCGATGTAGACGCTGCAACGAAATTCGACATTACGGTTACGAATACTCCAGATGTCTTGACAGATACAACTGCTGATTTAACGTTCGGCCTTTTGATGGCCACTGCCAGAAGGATGGTAGAAGCTAACCAATACATCAAAGATGGCAAATGGGGGCCTTGGTCTCCGCTGCTCCTTGCCGGAACGGATATACATCATAAAACAATTGGGATATACGGAATGGGGCGTATCGGTGAAGCGGTTGCGCGTCGTGCACGTGGTTTTGATATGAAAGTCCTATATCATAATCGGTCTAGGAAGACAGAGGCGGAGGAGAAGCTTGGAGCTGTATATGTGGAATTTAATGAACTGCTGGAGCAATCGGATTTTGTGGTTTGCATGGCTCCTTTGACGGATGAAACACATCATATTTTTGACGCAGAGGCTTTTAGGAACATGAAAAAGGAAGCGGTCTTCATTAATGCTTCTCGGGGGGCAACTATGAACGAAGACGATCTTTATCATGCTCTTGAACAAAAGGATATCGCCGGTGCAGGACTCGATGTATTTGAGCAGGAGCCCATAGGGAAAGACCACCCACTTTTACAGCTGGATCAAGTGGTTTGTCTACCTCATATCGGATCTGCCACTGTTGAAACAAGGCATAAGATGATGAAGCTTTGTCTGGACAACTTAGTCAGGTACTTTAGAGGAGATTCTCCTTTGACTAAAGTTAATTAAAAAAAGGTCGCACACCCTTTGGTGTGCGACCTTTTTAAACGTCTAGAGACCTTATGACAAAAATCTTTGTGAGCGGTGTTTGCCGCTTCCATCAATTTTAAATTAAAATACTTGTTCTACTTCGTAAATACCAGGAACTTCTTGAGCTAGTGCACGCTCAATTCCTGCTTTCAAAGTGATCGTAGAACTCGGGCAGTTTCCGCAAGCACCCATCAGACGTAAACGAACGATGCCGTCCTCCACATCTACGAGTTCAACGTCTCCACCGTCACGAAGTAAAAATGGGCGAAGTTTATTAAGTACTTCTTGAACTTGTTCATGCATGTTCAATCTTCCCCTTTCTATAACATCATTATAAAACGAAATGGATAAAAAATCTATTGTCTTCTCCTATATAAATCATTGAGAACCATTTTCATTTTATCTTTTTTAAGAACTTTTGTAAAATGAAAATAAATGATGTTCGACCATGGGGGAGGAGTTAGATTGAATAGAGAAAAAATACAATTAACCGTGTATGGTGCAGAAGTAAAATGTGCCAGTTGCGTCAATGCACCTGGATCAAAGGAAACATTTGAATGGTTACAGGCCGCTATTGGACGGAAATACAGTGATGATTCCATTTCGTATCAATATTTTGATATTCATACGGAAGGTCAAAAAGGAGCGGATGAGGATTTAGTTCAACAGCTTCTCGATGAGGAGTTGTTTTATCCACTTGTGGTCGTAGAAAATCAAATCGTCGGGGAAGGAAATCCGAGGTTAAAGTCTATTTATAAAGCTCTTGAAGCAAAAGGCATTAAACCAACTGCTAACTCCTAATGTCTCTATTTTTCCTAATCATCATGTGTTAAAATGTTGGAGGATAGGGTTTCATCCAGACAAAGAGGTGATATGGATGAATCCGTTAATTGAATTTTGTATCAACAACTTGGCAAATGGTGCCCAAGAGGCTATGGAGGAGCTGGAGAAAGATCCAGACCTTGATGTGGTAGAGTACGGTTGTTTGAGTAACTGTGGTCTGTGCTCACAATCGTTATATGCGCTTGTTGATGGAGAAAGAGTTATTGCTGACACACCAAAAGAATTAGTTGATCATATATACCAGCACCTGGAAGAGACCCTATGACAAGGTGTGGCATGAGAAGAAAGGCGACTTATTGACGCCTTTCTTCTTTAATATTACGTTTAGTACTCTTATTCCTAATTATTTATTATTCGGTTAAAGTACCAGATTGCTGAAGAAACCTATATGATTTATTCTGTGAATGAACGAATCATACCAGGTCTTATTTTAAGTATTTAACTTTTGTTTTCGTTCCCTTCATTTGTTCGCGGGCGAGTTGCCATTGGGTTCTAAATAATGGACGGGGCAGGCATCATAACTTAACGCCAAAATGAATCCTTGTGTTTGATAAAAATAGGATGGGTTAGTATACTTACAGTAATGAGATGAAAGGAGAGGCTCGGGATGATTCTGAATATTACAGAAGCAGCTAGGCACCAAATTAAAGAAATGTTGAAGGAAGAAGATTCTGAGAACGTGCGTCTTCGTTTCGGCGTCAAAGGTGGAGGCTGCAGCGGATTGTCTTATGCGATGGGCTTCGAAGATGAAATCAATGAAGAATTAGACATTGTTGAGGAATCTAATGGTATTCCTTTAGTCATTAATAGACAAGATGCTGCCATCATAGAAGGCACTACGATTGACTTTAAGCAGAACATGATGGGCGGAGGATTTACGATTGATAATCCGAATGCCATCGTATCCTGTGGTTGCGGTTCATCTTTCAAGACAGCTACAAACGCTGGAACACCAGATCCGAATTGTTAAACTGAATAATTTGGAAACCTTCCTTTTCGGGGAGGTTTTTTTATTTCGACTTTGAGTTAAAGGACGAGCGCTCAACTCCATAAAATAATGTAAGACATGTTTTAGGGAGGGGGAGTGGGATGAAACAATTATTAAGAGATTGTTTGTCGATGAATGAATACAGAATAAGCGCTATAATTGTTGGTTATTTTATTACATTAATTACGGCGATGTACAAATACATTGAAACTGGTGTCGTAGATGGTAATGTGCAAACCTTACTTATGACGTTTATTTCCATCGTTGCTGGAATTCAAGTGACCAACCATATAAAGGAGTATGCGATCACAAACAGTAAAAATAAAGCGATGATGAGGAGCCAGAATGCAAACTTGCCTGAAGAAAATGAAAAGGAAGGCCACTGAAATCAGTGACCTTCCTTTTTAAATTCTCTCCATCATTAGTTATGAGAACATGCTGGTGGAGTGCTTCGGTTGTACACGGGCACCAGGGTCAATGTATGCTTTCGCGTTATTGACAGCTGTCGGCCCTTCGCCAAAACCTGATGCAATCAGTTTCACTTTTCCAGGGTAGGTGCAAATGTCCCCGGCAGCATAAATACCCTTAATGTTCGTCTCCATTTTTGAATTGACAACAATACTATTTTTCTCGATCTCAAGCTCCCAGTCCTTGATTGGACCTAAGGAAGAAATGAACCCGTAATTTACTATGACATCATCAACATCAATGGTTTCTACACGAACACCTTTAACTTCATGCAGTTCGACTTGTTCAATTAGGTCTTCCCCTACCATGCGTTCAGGCGCAAAAGGGGTCATGATATTCACATTTGAATTTTTCAATTGGGCAACACTGTGTTCGTGGGCACGGAATTTATCACGTCGGTGGACAAGGGTGACTTGATTAGCGATTGGCTCGAGCATTAAAGACCAATCAACTGCAGAATCGCCTCCGCCACAAATCATGACGTTTTTATCTTGAAATTGATTCATGTCACTCACGTGATAATGAAGGTTTTTCCCTTCGTATTTTTCGGTTCCTTCCATTTTCAATTTTCTTGGTTGGAAAGCCCCGTTACCTGCAGTGATGATAATTGTTTTGGTATAGTGAACTTCTTTATTCGTCGTTAATTTAAGTACATCGTCTTCCAAACGTTCTACGCTCAAGACTTCTTGTCCGAGGGCAATGGTCGGATCAAATGCCATCGCTTGCTCTTCAAGGCTATCCACCAGTTCTTGTGCTCGGACTTTAGGGAAGCCGGCGACATCATAAATATATTTTTCAGGATAAAGGGCTGTAAGCTGACCACCTAGATGGGGTAAACTTTCGATTATTTTTACGCTTGCTTCACGCATACCGCCATAAAAAGCAGTGAATAGGCCAACAGGTCCTCCACCAATAACCGTTATATCATATATGTTATCACTCATAATTGTCCTCCTGTTCGAAAAATGTCACTAAGATTCATTCTATCATAAATTTTTTTAGCATGGGAATAATGGAGGTGTGTAAGCCTTTTCAATTAGGTATAATTTTTACATTATTTTGATAAATGGATTTTGGGTTGAAAATGAAAACAAAAAGGTCTAAGATGGGACTAGACAACATTTTACGTATTTGTGACATTTTTTTATATTAGTCGACAGGCTTTTTTTTATGAAAATTTGTGTGAAACGAGTCACAAAGAATTATCGGATATTAAAAAATACGAGATGGAAGTGATTAATCATGAAGAATCCTAACATTGTCATCCTCGGAGCAGGGTACGGAGGAATTATGACAGCTGTCAAGCTGCAGAAAAGTCTAGGTGTAAACGACGCGAACGTTACATTAGTGAACAAGCATAGCTATCACTATCAAACAACGTGGCTACATGAGAACGCTGCAGGTACACTTCACCATGATCGTACACGCATTCAAATTAAAGACGTTGTAAACACGAGCAAGGTTAATTTCGTACAAGACACTGTTACCGCTATTAAACCGGATGAGAAGAAAGTAATGCTGGAAAATGGCGATCTTTCCTATGATTACTTAGTTATCGGACTAGGGTTTGAAGCTGCAACCTTTGGCATTCCTGGTCTTAAAGAGCATGCGTTCACAATCGGCAGCATTAACAGTGCTCGTCTTATTCGTCAACATATCGAGTATAACTTCGCTAAATACAACAATGAAGCGGACAAAAAGCAAGAGCGCTTAAATATTGTAGTTGGTGGAGCAGGATTTACTGGAATCGAATTCGTTGGGGAACTAGCTAACCGCGTGCCTGAACTATGTAAAGAATATGATGTTCCTCGCGAAAACGTGCGTATCATTAACGTAGAAGCTGCGCCAACAGCTTTACCAGGATTTGATCCTGAACTTGTTGAATATGCGATGAACTCTCTTGAAGGACGTGGCGTTGAATTCAAAATCGGTGCCATGATCAAAGAAGTTACAGAAAACAAACTTGTCTTCGAAAAAGATGAGCAGCGCGAAGAAATCCCGACAAATACAGTTGTTTGGGCAGCTGGTGTACGCGGAAACTCTCTAGTCGAAGACGCTGGTTTCGAATCAAATCGTGGCCGTACTCCAGTTTCAGATGAATTGCAGCCAAAAGGTTACGATGATGTATTCATCGTTGGGGACTGTGCTCTTCTATTTAATGAAGAAACTGAACGCCCTTATCCTCCTACAGCCCAAATTGCAATCCAGCAAGCGGAGCAC
>NZ_JRNX01000474.1 GCF_000786645.1 Halobacillus sp. BBL2006 | reverse complement strand
CCCATTTTATTGGATGTTTGTGATGGCGACTCGACCGAGTGCTGCTTATAATTCCATTCCTCCTACGATTCTACCTGGTGGAATGCTCGTCGAGAATTTCCAAAAAGTATTGGATACTATCCCATTTTTCCAAGCGATGTGGAACACCATTCTATTGTGTACAACCGTGACATTGGCTGTATTAATTATCAGCTCACTAGCGGGCTATGCATTTGCGAAATTTGAGTTTCCAGGAAAGAACTTCTTGTTCATTTGTATTTTGCTGACGATGGTCATTCCTCCCCAATTGGGATTGATTCCTCAATATTATTTGATTTCCCAATTAGGATGGCTGGACACGCTGCTTGGAGCTGGTGTACTGTTCTTGCTGAATCCGCTGGGGATCTTCCTGATGCGTCAATATATCAGCCAATCGGTACCTGATGAATTAATGGAAGCGGCGAAGCTGGATGGGTGCTCAAATTTCAGGATTTATTGGAGTATCGTGCTGCCGATTATCAAACCGGCATTTGCTACGCTTGGAATCATTGTTTTCACGCTCGTGTGGGGCGAATTCTTATGGCAATTCACCGTACTTCGTGACCCATCGTCCTATACCTTGCAAGTCGCACTCGCTTCCTTGAACAATGCGTTCCGAGTGGACTTCGGAATGTTGCTTTCTGGAGTATTCTGGGCAACTGTCCCATTGATCGTTATCTTCCTTATTTTCAATAAATGGTTTATTTCCAGTATTACAGAAGGTTCGATCAAGTAAACGATGCCACTCCTTCTATTTGTTGATACAATGGAGAAATAAGATAGCGGATCATGCGTAAGGAGCTGTAAAAAAGATGGACTTGACAATCAAAGATATCGCTAAAATGGCGGGTGTATCGCCAGC
>NZ_JRNX01000473.1 GCF_000786645.1 Halobacillus sp. BBL2006 | reverse complement strand
CCACCAAAACCTTGCAGGCCACGATAGATGATCAATTGATAAATGGTTTCAGATGTCCCGCATAACAGCGAACCTAAAATAAAGATTCCTATACCTGTTAAAATAAATGGTTTGCGTCCATACGTATCTGACAGTTTACCGACTAAAATTGCAGTGATACTTGTTGTCAGCATATAGATCGTAAAGACCCAGCTGAAGTAATCCATTCCGCCGATGTCGGCTACGATGATCGGTAACGCTGTGCCGACGATCGTCTGGTTCAAAGCAGCAAAAAGCATAGCCGCCATAATGGCAATCATGATGGTTACCTTTTGTTTATATTCTAGATGCTCCATGTTGATCTCACCCTTTATAGTTTGTTAAAGACCCTGATCAGTTCGTTCAGTTCTTCTACTGATAATTTTTGAAAGCGTTGATTCAAATAATCGGTCCGTTTATCATTCAGTTGATGAAAAATCCTTTCGCCTTCTTCTGTCAGTTCAAATACAACGACGCGCCGATCCTTTTCCGATCTGTTGCGTACCATCAAATTCTTTTCTGTTAATCGATCCATGATTGAAGTCGCATGACTGTTAGAAACATTAAGCGTAGAGGCGAGCGATGAAACATTCTGATTACTGTTTTCTCTTATGGCGCGCAGAAAGGCAAATTCGCTGCCGGTGAATTCTTCTCCCAGTCGATCATTTAAATCTCTGCGGAATTCTTTTATAAAAAAACGCATGATTTCTTCAAGCTCTGAAATCAGCGTCATTTTCTTTTCGTTCATCAAGTATCTCTCCTTAAAAATAGATCACTATATAAATATTAAACTAGGTTAAATATTATGGCAACGAAATTTATGCTGTTCACAAAAAAACTTGCCTTCTTTATGTAGGCAAGTTTCAGTAATTCCATCTTCTATAACCGGATTTTTCCGCTTCATATTTTGAAATAAACACGACAGCATGATCTAAGTCTTCATATCCAGGATCACCTTGAACATAATAAATTAATTCACCATGGGCATTTGTATGGCCTTTTACGATTTCAGTTACTTGACGACTGATCTTTGGCTTTTTAGAGATTAAAGCGATACCCGGAAATTTAAAGTGGATCACAAGTTTTTGAATCATACCTAATGCAATAAAATAAAGGCTTTTGACTGTTTGGCTCCCTTTTGAGAGTAAGCTCTGTAATGGTTTCATCGTACTCCTCCTTACGATATCGTATGCTCTAACTAGTAAACCGTTCTAGTATTAATTTGATTTTGGTCAGAATATTCTATAAACTATCAATAATTTATTATTCCATTTGAAAGGTAGGGAGAAGGAATGAAAAAAGCACTCGTATTACAATCTGATTTCGGTATTAGTGATGGGGCAGTGAGTGCGATGCACGGTGTAGCTCACTCTGTTCACGGTGAGTTGTCCATTTTTGATTTAACCCATGATATTCCCCCGTTTAATATATGGGAGGCTTCCTACCGTCTTTGGCAAACGATGACGTATTGGAGAGAAGGAACGGTGTTCGTTTCGGTTATTGATCCGGGTGTGGGCTCGACACGGAGAAGTATCGTCGTTAAAACGGGATCGGGACATTATATCGTAACACCAGATAATGGGACGTTGACTCATATCCAGCGCACAGAAAGAATTGTGGAAGCCCGTGAAATTGACGAAACGATCAATCGCCTGCCTAAATCAGGGGAATCTTACACCTTTCACGGACGTGATATTTATGCGTTCACAGGGGCGCGTCTAGCTTCAGAGGTCATTACTTTTGAAGAGGTTGGAGAACGAATTGATCATGAATCGCTTGTCAGTTTGCCAGTAAAGGAACCGAGAAGGCTGAAACAGTCTACCGAAGGCATCATTGATATATTAGACGTTCGTTTCGGGAATTTATGGACAAACATTCCCAGGCCTTTGCTAAAGGAGTTAGGTATCGAATACGGAGATACGTTGAATGTAACGATTTTGTATGATGGCAGGGAAGTGTACCATAATGCGATGACGTTTGGACGGTCATTTGCAGATACACATAAAGGTGAGCCGCTCGTCTACGTGAATTCACTCGATAATTTAGGAGTAGCGATTAACCAGGGATCTTTTGCGAAAGCCTACAATATCGGTACGGGCTCTACTTGGGAAATCGTGTTTACAAAACTTTGAAGTTGAGAAGAGATTTGTAACTTTATTCCATTGTTGTCGTCTCATTCTATAGAGGTGATGAATCATGAACCGGTGGGTGGTTATTCTGTTGTTCCTTTTTGTAATGGGGTGTGGAACGGACGCAGTGGTGGAAGAGTTTCAGCAAGAAGCGGACCGAGAAGAAGTACCGGTATCTGATTTAAAGGACAACGCTCATACACCTGACAGTCCGGAGGGGAATTTGATTAAGAATGAGCTTGAAAACCAAAGAAAACTCGATGCTTTTATGGAGAAAGTGACTGGGGGTGTACCCGCTGATGTCCGGATTGTACGGTACACAACAGAGGGAGCCCCTATTTATACTGATCTATCATTTGATGGAGAGAAAATTGACTTTAAGCGTGATACGAGACGAGATAAGAATGGGAACGGCGGAATCATTAAACGGACGTGCAAAAGCATCAAGAAAGAAAAGACACAGGGTAGAACGACTTACTTTTTGAGCTGTGGCATATACGGCAAGGTTGAATTACTTACTCTTATGTATGAAGAATACTAGTCATGGGGGCTGTGAGCAAAATTCCGGCATTTGGAAACAGCCCTGTGCTACACTACTACTGTAAACTTTTATGAGGAAGGGTGTATTCACATGAAAACCATGACGCTACATAGCAATGTAGAGATGCCACAACTCGGTTTTGGTGTATGGCAAGTAGAAGAAGCAGATGCAGTTCCTGCCGTGACAAAAGCATTAGAAACGGGATACCGGTCCATTGATACAGCTGCCATTTACGGAAATGAAAAGCAGGTTGGCGAAGCCATTAAGCAAAGTGAATTAGGTCGCGATGAACTTTTCATTACAACAAAAGTGTGGAACACCGATCAGGGCTATGAGAATACGATTAAGGCACTGGATACCAGTCTAGATAAATTAGGGTTAGATTATGTCGACCTTTACTTGATCCACTGGCCGACGCCTGAATATGACGATTACGTAGAAACCTATAAAGCTTTAGAACAATTGCAGAAAGACGGAAAAGTCAAAGCAATCGGTGTCTGTAACTTTAACATTGAACATCTTCAACGTCTTCTTGATGAGTGTGATGTGAAGCCGGCAGTCAACCAGGTCGAGTGTCACCCATATCTTGCACAAAACGAGCTGAAAGACTTTTGCCGTGACAATGGCATTCATTTAGAAGCTTGGAGCCCGTTAATGCAAGGGGGAGAGGTGTTGAAAAACGACACGGTTCAATCTATTGCTGAAAATCACGGAAAGACCCCTGCACAAGTAATCATTCGTTGGCATTTACAAAACGATACGATTGTAATTCCTAAGTCTGTCACTCCTTCACGTATTGAAGAGAACTTTGATGTGTTTGATTTTGAACTGACGGCAGAGGATATGCAAGCAATCAACAAACTTGATCGTGGAGAGCGTAAAGGACCAGAACCTTCTGAGATGAACGTACGATAAAAGTCCGTCTCTCAGCCATATTAAACTCATTAAGCTGCCAGGTCTCTCCTCGGCAGCTTATTTTATTCGGTTTTTTACATTTATCTCCATAAAATGATAAAAAACAACATATTATTATTAAAAAATATCAATTTTTTAATAGATTGCTCTTTGCTTCTTTAGTATGATATGACTTCATAGATTAAAATCGGGCTTTTCTGAAAAAGGTTAAGCTCGTAATGGAGACCTGCGTCTTAGTTTTCCTGTTTTATTGTTATGATTAGAGGTGAGAGTATGACAGATCAAAACCATATGTTCTCAACAATGGTCATGGAAGAGATTGATGCAACACTTGATCATCCCAATCTTGACCTTTTTTTCGAAGCGGCCTATCAAATCATAGAAGATATGAAGCTCGGAAATGAAGAAAGTGCCATACGCTCTCTTGAGAAGGTGAACCAAATGTTGAGCGAGAGGGCTCCTCATGACCTTTACCGCGCATACCGCAATTTTTATATCGTGTTGATTTCAAACTTTTTTCAAAACACTCTGGAGTGGAACATCCCACGTTCACGTGTTTTTGCTTATAATGCAGCTAGTATAAATTATATAGAGCGTCATGTCGCACCGGAAAAGCTGAAAGAGGCGATGGAGTTTCTGATCTCATACTTTGCCAACGTCGTAAAGGAATGGCGAATGCCGAGTTCAGATCATCCAATGATCAGTCAGGCCTATCATATCATCAGTTCTCATTTGGAGAAGCCGATCACGATTCAGCATATAGCTAGAGAGCTTGAAATCAGCCCGTCCCACTTAGCAAGGAAATTCAAAGAACATACAGGTAAAACATTGAAGAAAGTTATTAATGAAATGAAAGTATCTGCTTCCGTATATTATTTGCAGCATTCTAAAAGACCAATTGCAGATATCTCCCACCAGTTTGTCTTTTGCAATCAAAGCTACTATACAAAGAAATTCAAAGATCAGTTTGGAATTACGCCAAAGCAGTACCGTAAGCAGTTCCAGGAGAATTCGGAGTTTTTTCAACTGATCCCATCTTAAACACTTCCAGACGTCCACGATTAATGGGGCGTTTTTTTATTATCAACGTTCTGCTTACTCTATATGATGAGTCTTCTTATTCAACATAAGCTCCCTATTCCGGAAGACTTAGTTTCGAGACTTTTATGTGCGAGGATGGTGGCGGGGAAAACAACTCCCTTTCC
>NZ_JRNX01000472.1 GCF_000786645.1 Halobacillus sp. BBL2006 | reverse complement strand
CTTTTCGCTGATAAATTCTGCTTTTCGCTGATAAATTCTGCTTTTCGCTGATAAAAAGAGGTGCCAGCCTTTGCTGGCACCTCTTTTATTAGAACAAGTGACGGGTTGCCTTGATCCATTCTACTGCCATCAACTCATCCCCACGTTCGTTCATATGCACCCCATCTGTCGTAAGCGGCGTTAAAACTTTTGCACGCAGCTGCTTAATAAATGCCCCATGAAGTGGAACATAACTGCACCCAAATTGCTCTGCTGCCTCTCTTAAGACATGTACATACTCTTTCAGTCTTTGATTACCTTCTGATTCCGGTTCTTCCCCGATTATCGTCGGCTCCATCAAAACAATCTCAGAATTGCACTTTTCTAATGTACGCTCCAGCAGCTGGATGTATTTTTCTTTGAACTGTCGAGCGGTTACTTGGGTCATACCTTGGGAATCGAGCTGCCGCCATACATCGTTTACCCCGATGGAAATAGATAAGAGATCAGGATTTTCCTTTAGGACATCCCTCTCCCACCTTTCTTCAAGGTTCACAATCCGATCACCGCTTACCCCTCGATTCAAAATGATATCAGGTGAAAGCTCTAATTTTTTCATGACTTTATGTACATAGCCATTTCCAAGCCCTTGTGGGTCAGAAAATCTGCCACTTTCGGTAATGCTGTCACCTATGAATAGAATTTTTGAAAACGTCATTCCATGAAAACTCCTTCCCATTCATTATTAATCTTCTATAAATAAGAGAGGACGACCCACTGTCGTCCTCCTTTTTTTCAAGAGACCTGATAGAGATGAACCTCCAGTTCTTTACGAATATCATCAGGAATTGGTTCTGACTTCTGTTTTTCTAAATCAAAGTTTACATAGGTGACAGTCCCTTTGGCGCACAGCCTGTCTTCCTGCCAGAGCTCCTCATACAACTCCAGACTGGAAGTTCCGATCCGTTTCACCCACGTAAAAATCGTCGCATCTCTCCCGAAATAGATTTGGCTCTGGTAATCGACGTTCATATTCAAGATAATCATCTTCCAATTGGCAAAAGAATTGTCCGGAGTGAACAGCTTGAAAATTTCATTTCTAGCGGCCTCGAACCAGATTGGTACCGTAGTATTGTTGATATGACCGACCCCATCTGTCTCTGAAACCCGCGGTTCTATGATTTTCGTGTACATTTCGCTTCCTCCCTGGGTCTAGCTGTGAACTAGTTCTCCTCTGAGAGCATTAAAATAGATTTGGCGGATGGCCGTTTCTGAAAGAGGTTTAGGGCTGCGATTTAACAACCGTGTTTGTTTCAGACCATTATCTACGAGCCGTTCCATATCTTTTTCTTCGATGTCATAGACGCTAAGCTTTGTTGGGAGTCCGACATCCTCTACTAATTGTAGTAAAAAGCGAACGACACTTTGCGCCACTTGACGGTTTGTTTTACCTTCAACAGGAATGCCAAGCGCTCTTCCAATTCCCGCCATTTTATCTAAGCATGCTGGAAAGATAGAATCATAGACAAAGGGAAGCAGAACGGCGTTCGATTCTCCATGAGGAACTTTGTATAGTCCTCCTAAGGGATAAGCCAAGGCATGCACGCCCGCTACCCCAGCATTATAAAAACTCATCCCTGCCTGCATACTGCCTAAAGCCATTTGTTCACGTGCTTTGTAATCCCTGTCGTTCCAGACCGCTGATCGTATATGTCCGCTGATTCGTTCAATCGCCTCAAGAGCTAAAGAATCCGTCAATGGTGTTGACTGCTTTGAAGTATAGGCTTCGATAGCATGCGTCAGAGCATCCATGCCACTCGCTGCCGTAACATTTGGAGGAAGTGTGTAAGTCAAAACAGGATCAACAATTGCATAATCGGCAAGCAAGTATGGGTGGGTCATTACGTCTTTCGAGTCTTTCATTGAAAACACAGCGATATCCGTTACTTCGGCACCTGTGCCAGATGTGGTCGGTATCAGGACTTTAGGAACTCCCTTTGCCGCGAACGTCTGATCGCTGCTCAAGTTTAAATAATCTTCCACACCGCCTTTGTTGTCAATGAACACAGCTGCTGCTTTAGCGAGATCAAGTGCGCTTCCTCCTCCAACGCCTACCACGAGTTCAGCTCGTGCCTCCCTTGCTTGTTCAATGATCTGATTTCCAACACTTAAAGAAGGTTCCGGAACAACGTCAGTACTGACCGTCACTTCCAGATTCTCCCCCTCTAAGATATGTATGATTGGATTAATCACTTGCAAATCCTTCAGTGCTGGATCTGACACCACAAATACTCTCTGAACTTGCAGCTCCTGTACTACTTCCTGCAGTCTGCTTAATGATCCATTTCCGTAATAAACCCGTTTCGGTGAAATAAATTGATGCATCACTATCACTCCTTTTTTTGATTAACTACTCACTTAAGATGGAACAAACACTAAAGGTGACGCCAGCTGTTTAGATTCTCCCCCCTTCCAAACGCGAATCACGACTAGCGTCAATTTTGAAACTTTGAGATGATAAAGTTATGAATCTACTTTTTTCATCTTAGTAAAATCTTGAAAACTAACATATAGAGGAGGAGTAAGTTGGAATTATTGCTGACCCTTATCATAGCCGCTGTCTTACTTCCTTGGTTCCCTTTTGCTCAATTTCGTAACCATCTATTTGGAAAAATCTTGGCAGTACTGTTCATCTGTCTATTTACATTTGGATGTGAAGCCAGCAGTGACCAAGCTTCAACAAGTGAAGACACCACGAAGGAAGAAACTTCCGCTGAAACAACAAATGAAGCAGAAACTGAATCTGAAACAAAGACAAGCTCTACATCAAATTTCAGCATTGAAGAAGACGCTCTGCACGATTTACCTTTAGCTTCTGTGACAAGAGTTATAGACGGCGACACCATAGAAATTAATTTGAATGGAAAAACGGAGGATGTGCGACTGCTTCTCGTTGACACGCCCGAGACAAAGCACCCTGACCTTCCAGTGCAGCCCTATGGCCCTAAAGCCAGTCAATTTGCGGAAGAAACATTGAATGGCAAAGAAGTCCGGGTGGAATATGACGGTCCGAAGCGTGATAAATATAACAGACTGCTCGCATACTTATGGGTCGACGGGGAAAATTTTAATCAGATGCTGCTAAAAGAAGGACTGGCTCGTCTCGCCTATGTATACGACCCGCCTTATACTCACTACGACAGTTTCGTCAAAGCGCAAACAAAAGCGGCGAATGCGAACAAAAACATATGGAGCATCAATGGGTATGTTACAGAGAGTGGTTTTTCTAAAAAACAACCTCCATCCGATGCTGGCAATAAAAGAAAGACAAGCAGCTACATTGGACCCTATGATCCTAATGGACCTGACCGAAACTGCGGTGATTTTAAGACACAACAAGATGCTCAGGCTTTTTTTGATGCCGCTGGCGGACCATCCAGGGACCCTCATCGGTTAGATGGAAACGATAATGATGGACTCGTTTGTGAGAGTCTACCTTAATAGAAAGATTCTTTATTAAATTTCAAATCTGTATTCTTAAATAACGAGCTTGCATTCTAAAATATTGCGCTGTGATTCTAAAATAACTACCATTTATTCTTAAATAATCAGCGATCATTCTGTAACAGCTTGTTTAAGCAGATACGACGTTTTACCTTGCAACAGAGCCTGATTTAAAGATCAAAGGAGAATATTCTTACAAACGGAAAGTAGCTGCCAGATCTGAACGTGCACAGGATAATGCACTGGCGGAAAAACTGTGGGAGTGGAGTGTCAAAAAAGTTGGTCTAGATAAATAAAAA
>NZ_JRNX01000471.1 GCF_000786645.1 Halobacillus sp. BBL2006 | reverse complement strand
CTTTATTTTTTTCTGTTGAAGTGATTTTTCGCTGATTCATTTGGGATTTTGATTGATCCTGTCGATCCTTTCATTGATTCAACTACTAGATTCGATAATTCGATCAACGAGGAGCGATATCTTAAGCGATGCGAGCGATTCGTTACCATATTTAGTCGATCTGCTAATTGATTTCGCAGATGCCCACTTTTTTGAGTGATTCTTAAACCATAATCGATGATTTCCCCCGTAACTTGAGCGATACATTACCCGATATCGTTGAATGCACGAAAGACTCTGAGCGATCTCGCACTAACCGTTGTCTCAATTTGCGTGATATTTCTGTTCCTCCTCATCATCCACTTCTTCATTCTTTCCGCCCTTACGCAGGAGCGGCACAATAAACGACAGCAAACTAACAACAAGCAATGAAACGGAAATCGGATCTTTGATAAACACCATCATACTTCCGCCGGAAGCTGTAAGCGACTGACGAAAAGCCTGCTCCATCATACCCCCTAAGATAAAAGCTAAAATGAAGGGAGCGGCTGGAAATGAGAACAAACGCATCAAGTAACCCAGCAGTCCGAAAGCGAGCAATAAGTAAAGATCAAACGTGCTGAAACTGATCGAATACACACCGATCAAGCTGAACGTGATGACGAGCGAGATTAACAGCGGACGTGAGATTTTTAAAATTTTTGCGATGTAAGGAATGAGTGGCAAATTGAGAATTAATAAAAATACATTTCCGATATACATACTTGCAATGATTCCCCAGAAAACGTCGGGATGATCTTGTACGAGCAAAGGGCCTGGCTGAATACCAAGAACGAGAAAAGCTCCCAGCATGACAGCGGTTGTCCCGGACCCTGGGATTCCTAAACTTAACAGTGGAACAAAGGCTCCACTCGTAGCCGCATTGTTAGCCGTCTCCGGAGCTGCAAGTCCTTTTACCGATCCTTTTCCGAATTCATCTGATTTCTTGGACAATCGTTTTTCTGTAATATAGCCAATGAACGATGCGATAGTCGCTCCTGCGCCAGGCAAGACACCGAGGATAAACCCTAGAAATGACTGCCTCGTCATCGGCCCTCTCATTTCTTTGAAATCCTGTTTCGTCAGTTTCAAGTTTCCTATATCGCTTTGTTTACTCAAGGATGTGTCTTTACGATTCAATATCAAAAAGCATACCTCTGCCAATGCGAAAAGACCGAGGGCGATCACTAAAAAGTCGATGCCTTCCATTAAATTCGGATTGCCGAATGTGAAACGGTTTGTACCAGTCTGGCCATCAATTCCTATGGTCGCGATGATGAACCCGATGGTTGCTGAGATTAAGGCTTTAATCGTAGAACCGTCCGATAGACTCGCAATGGCTGTTAACCCTAGAAACATGAGAGCAAAATATTGTGGCGGTCCAAATGAGACGGCAACTTGAGCGAGGGCTGGAGCAAACAGCATGAGTAGAATAACCGAGATCGTTCCCCCCGTAAAGGAACAAACGGCCGCTATCGCGAGTGCTTTTCCTGCCTCTCCCCTCTGGGCCATCGGATACCCATCAAACGCTGTCGCTACGGTACCCGAAATTCCCGGAGCGTTTAATAAAATGGAAGATGTGGAACCTCCGAAGACCGCTCCATAATAAACTCCTGCCATCATCATTAGTGCCGTTGATGGATTCATCCCATACGTGACCGGAATCATAATCGCGATGGCGCTGATCGGACCAAGTCCTGGCATCATCCCGATTAACGTCCCCGTCACTACTCCAATTAATACAAATAATATTCCCTGCAAACTGAATGCGACTTGAAAGCCTTCCAAAAGACCGTCTAGTGCCATGATTTATCCACACCCTTTAAAATGGTAGTATTCCTTGTGGCAGTCGAATTTGAAGTAAGTAATTAAAAAGATAATAAAGAGCTGAAGGAAAAAAGATGGATACAAGAACATTACTCACCCAATTTTTATAGCCTAAGAACCACGAACAGAAAAATACAAATAATGCGGTTGTTATCAAAAAGCCAAGGATTTCGAATAAGAAAATATAACCAAAAATCATTCCTGCAACTGCGAGAAGAACGAGGATTTCTTTTTTAGGGAGCGTACGTTTCTTCTTTTCTTCCTCTGTCTCTGATGATTTGTCAAAAAATAAAAACACGGCCAAACCAATTAAAGTAAAGCCTAACGCCCGGGGGATAAAGTCAGAGTCAATGGGAACATAGGGATACTCTTTTAAGTTATACGTCAAATACAGATAGCCCGCTCCAAACAAAATAAGAAAGATACTGATTTTTTGATTCATCGTTTTGAGCATATTCATCACCTTCTTGTCTGATTTTTAGAAAAGGCCTGCATCTCAGCAGGCCTTTCTTCCAAACGATGATTATTTACCAAGCCCAAGCTCATCCAGCAAGCTGCCAAGTTCTTCCGTTTGTTTTTTCAAAAATTCCTGATATTCTTCACTGTTCATGTACATTTCATCCCAGCCATATTTCTTGCGGATATCAGCAAAAGCTTCGGAATCACTGACTTCCTTGAATTTTTCTTCATAAAACTTAACGGCTGCCGGATCCATATCCTTCGGTCCAAAGAACCCTCTCCAGTTGACAAATGTTGCATCAATGCCTTGCTCTTTCGCTGTTTTGAAATCAGAGATGACTTCACCTTCAAGTCGTTCTTCCGAGGTTATGCCTAGAACTTTGATCTTTCCTGCTTTTACTTGTTCAACAGTTTCTGCGACACCTGTAGAGAACACATCAGCACTTCCATTCAATATTTGCGTAAGCGCTCCTCCATCTTGAGCAGATACATATTTAATTTTCTTAATATCCACCCCAGCTTTTTTCGCCAAAGCTACAAACTGCATATGGTCCATCGATCCAGGAGACGAATAACCAACAACGGTCACACTGCTTGGATCGTCTTTCATGTCCGCGAACAGCTCATCCAAACCATCCCATTTGGCATCTTTGGCTACAGCAAACGCTCCGTAATCCGCAATCAAATTGGATAGTGGTGTAAAGTCTTCATATGATAAGTCCGATTGACCATTCAATGGAACAAAAATCAGCGGCGGGGAGGATACAAAAATATTGTGCGGGTTATTTGTGCTGTTAATATAGGACCAGCCGACAGCACCGCCGCCTCCAGGCTTATTGACGACGCCGATGTCTTCGTCAATGATTCCTTCTTCTTCCATGATCTTTCCGACACTTCGAGCGGTTGTATCCCAGCCGCCGCCTGCGCCACTCGGTGCAACGATTTCAATTGGCTTCTCTGGTTTCCATTTCCCATCTCCGGAATTTTCCGAACTTGCACTATCGCTCCCGCAAGCGGTCATAAAAGCGAGTAAAAATAAAATAGCGAACATCCAAACTTTTTTCATCAACGCTCTCTCCTTCACTTTTGATTTGATCTTGTATGTTCAATAGTAAAAGAGAGGAACGTAAATGTAACCGTTTTCAAAATATTCTGTTTTAAAAACATTAACGTGAATAAACCACATAAAATTCACGCCCGTTTTCTTATCACCACTAAGGAGCTGTCACAGCCATTGTATAGAAAGCTTCCCACTTGCTCCTGCACACTAAAAAAGACCGACATCCATCTGTCGGTCTAATCTAAGAAATATTTCCGCTCCGGCCGTCCCACTTTTCCGTAGCGCATTTCAGCTTTTCCTTCATCAATGGAAATCAAATACTCTAAATATCTGCGGGCGGTTGTTTTCGATGCCCCCATCTTTTCACTCGTCTGCTCTGCCGTCATTCCTTCAGGTGCTTCAGACAACATCGTTCTTACTTTTTCCAGCGTCAGGGGATCGATCCCTTTTGGTACATGTTCCACTTTCGTATCTGTCGAATCTTTATGTCCGATCAACTGGTCCACCATGGCCTGATCAAGGGTTTCTCTCGAACTCATCATCTGGTGCTTTTGCTTGTACTCTTCAATCGTCTTATGGAAACGGTCCATCGTAATCGGCTTGATGATGTAATCGATCACTCCGTACTTCAATGCTTTTTCAATCATCACCTTATCATTGGCAGCGGTAATCATAATAATATCGGTCACCGGCGCAACTTCCCTGATCTCATGAAGCAAGTCTGTACCTAAACAATCCGGCATATAGACGTCCAGTAAAAGTAAGTCCGGTTCTTTCTCCTTGATCTGCGCCAGCGCTTCTTTCGCATTCAACGCTTTTCCTACGACTTGTACCTTATCGATACTTGCCAAAAACTTCTCGTGGAGCTGAGCCACTCGAAAATCATCTTCTGCAATCACAACACGAATCATGAGGATCCCCCTTTCCCTTTAGGTATAAAAATAGAAAATATTGTTCCTCCACTTGCTGATTCCCCGACTTCCAGGGTGCCTCCAAGGTCTTTGACGATTTCATTGACGTTTGCAAGTCCATAGCCTCTGTGCTCTCCCTCTTTCGTTGAAAACCCCCTCATGAATAAATAAGGCATCATACTTTCCCTAATTCCAGGGCCTGTATCGGAAACCTCAACGACGATTTCATTTCCGACATCCGTGGCAAAAAAGGAAACCTTCTTTTCCGCTTCGTCCGCAACCGATTCAAACGCATTATCAATAATATTTCCAAGAATCGTGACCAGTTTAGAACGGTTGATATGAGAGGGAATGACATGCAAATACGATTCTTCATCAATGATAAACTCGACTTTCAGTTCCGAAGCTTTGCTTATTTTTCCTAAAAGAATCGCTTGCACAGTATCGTCTTCGATCTGATCAAACAGAATACGATTCTGGTCCTTTGAAGTCTCAAACTCATTTTGAATTAAGTCTGTTGCCTCCTTATAGTTGCCGAGCTGCAACAGTCCGAGAATCACATACATCTTGTTCGTGTATTCATGGGTTTGCGCTCGGAGATCCTCCGAATACCTTTTCACCTCTGATAAAGCGTTCACCATTTCTCTTACTTCCGTTTTGTCTCTGAAACTAGCAACGACTCCAACGACTTTGCCATTATCAAAAATCGGCTTGCGATTAACGATAACGACTCGCTTATTCAGTGTCATCTCTTGATCACTCTCAGGCACACCGGACTCCAAGACGCGAAGCATATGCGTATTGGGGACTACGTCCTCTACCGATTTCCCTTTTGTATCCGCATCGATATCAAGCATCGTCATAGCAGATGGATTCATCATGGTCACAAGGCCTTGTTGATCGATGGATATGATTCCCTCTTTCACAGAGGAGAGAATGGCTTCACGGTCGCGGTATAGGGAGGAAATTTCGAACGGTTCCAGCCCTAACGTATCTTTTCGGATACTTCGAGCGAGCATCAGGCTCCCGAACGCCCCAAGCATCAAGACCGCAACAGAGATCCCCGCAATATCCGCTAATTTTGAAAAAATGGCCGAGTTGATATCTTCAATGAGAAAACCGACCGATACAATCCCAATGATTTCTCCATCATCATTAAAAATCGGAGCTTTCCCTCTTAAGGAAGGACCAAGCGAGCCTTCTGCTTTTGATATGTAATACTCTCCACCCTCAAGGGCTTTTTCATTATCACCGCCGACCATACGTCTCCCAATCTTCCATTCGTCTGGATGAGCATAGCGGATGCTATCCCTATTTCCTACGACGACAAACTCTGCTCCGACTTCCTTCTGAATATGCAGCGCGATCGGCTGAATAATCTTAGAAGGCTGCTCTCTTTCAAACGCCTCTTTGATTGTCGGCATGAAGGATAATGTCGTCGCCGCTTGTAGAGCCAGCTGCCCCATCTTGTCTTCTGTCTCTTCCTTTTCCCAGTAGGCGAAAATTCCTGCCAGCAAAATGATGACAGCCATGATAATAGTGAATACGAGCCCTAGTATTTTAGTTTGCAAGGATACACGGAATCCTTTTGGCATGGCGAAAGCCCCTTTTATGGAAACGTTATCTTTGAAATATCATAACATACTAAATCTGTCATATAGAAAAAACCCGGCCACAGCCGGGTTTTACGCTTAAGCAGACAATCGTTCTTCTTTTTTCCCTTCCGCTTTTAATCGGAAAGGTGCACTTATTAAAGCCACAATTAAAAATAAACCTAAGAAGCCAATAAGTGGATAGAAAATAGCCACAAGTTCTGTAAAACCTACAAAACTTAATCCGAAGGCGATGACTCCAGTGATCAGCACAAATTTCTTGTGATTACTCGTTCCTATTTTCGTAAATCGGGCAGCAAAGGAGAAGAACATGCTGACTGCCGTATTGAATACCATTCCAAATAAGATAATTGAATAGAAGATCCCAAGAGCTGGAGAGATATCATCTACGAGTTTAAGCATAGGCATATCAAAGCTTGCGACAACATCAACCTTCGAGAAAATGGCCAGGTGACTCAACACAATCAAAATCCCTAGAGTGAGTCCGCCAAGCAGCCCGCCAATGGAAGATATCCGTTCATCGTCTTCGTTTCCGCCCATCAGCAAGGACATGGATGCACCAACCGCTACGTTAAATGAAACATAATTGAGCGCTGAAACAAACCAGTTGGAGAGTGCGGAAGACTGTTCAACAGCGATCGGCTCTAAGTCGGCAAACGAAAGATCCATTGTCGTGAGACTATAAACAGAAACGATGATAACCATGATAATTAAAAATGGTGTTATGCTCCCAATGACATTCACCACTTTTCCTACGTTCATCATAATCGTGGCCATGACAATCACACTCATTAAAATAATGCCAAACACTGGCGGCAAACCAAACTGCTGACTCGGTATCGAACCAGCTCCAGCGATCATGACGACTCCTACTCCAAAAAGAGTAAAGATAATGACGTAATCTACAACGACTCCAAGGTAACGCCCACTTACTCGATAAACCGCTTCTTTGTGCGACTTTGCTTTCATTCTTGTCCCTAATTTTGTCAGCATCATTCCCATGTAAGCAAACAGTGCAGTAGCTATAATCGTGCCAATGGTCCCTATGTAACCAAAGCTTGTGAAATACTGCAAAATTTCCTGCCTGAGGCAAACCCTGCCCCAACAATAATTCCAACAAATGCACTAGCAATCTTAATAATCTTTTTCATGGAATTCCTCCTTATGTATGTGCTTGTGGGGAGTTGAAGCTCCAAAATAGAGCGCTTTCATTTCGAAGGCGCTTCAAAAGTGTATCATGAATGCGCTTACTTAAGTTTTGTTCAGATAAACAAATCAAGTTCACCCTTTTTGTTTTTTTCCACAATACACATTGGCACTCGATAATTCTATCAGGAAACGTTCCAAATGTATTCTTCCTTTTCTCCTCGAATGCAAAAAACCCCCCGGCGGCTGCCGGGGGTTCTAATGTTCGATTTTTGAATTCGCTGATAAAT
>NZ_JRNX01000470.1 GCF_000786645.1 Halobacillus sp. BBL2006 | reverse complement strand
GTCTCCATGCCGTATCGATTACGAGGATTGCAAGAGACTTGAACGGCGAGTACCGCGTTTACTTTTACAATCCTAATAATGACGGCTCCCAAAACTGGGGCCAGGAAATCGAACCGAGCGTCAACGGAAACGGTGAGGTTGAAGGCGAAAGCTCCCTTCCGTTCCATGAGTTTGTATCAAGGCTTTACGCCTTCCACTACAACCCTTATGAACAAGGGGATGCTTATGCAGTGGAAAATGAGACTGTCAGTCAAGTTTCCCATTTAGCGAAGGAAAGCTGGGGACGCGATTATACGTGGGTTTAAGAGTAAACAAGCCAGGCCTTTAAAAGGTCTGGCTTTTTTTGGGCAAAAATATCCCACTCGGAGTGGGATCTTCTGTTTCTCCTCTCAAATATTTCAGTTGAGCCATTTATTATCTGATGCACGCCCTCCATCTAAAATTGGAAAAATCAAACATCACCCTTGCAATACGATGTACCTCGTTATACAATGTTAACAACAAATATTGGTAAAGGTGTGAAACCATGGATCGAGAAATCATGAAAGGCAGCATCGATATTCTTATGCTCGGACTTGTCTCAAAGCACGACATGTACGGTTATGAGATTGTTAAACGCCTGAAGGAACAAAGCGACAACCTTTACAACATGAGTGAAGGAACCCTTTATCCTGCATTGAAACGGTTAGAAAAAAAGGAATGGCTAACCTCGTATTGGTCAGAAACCGAGAGTGGACGGAGAAAGTATTACAAAATCACCGATGAGGGACGGACGGTCCTCGATCAGAAACTCGGCGAATGGAAGAGCGTGAATGACCTGATTATGAAAACGTCGGAGGACTTATCATGAATCGTATGGAAAAGCACGTCAATCGCATTTTGGAACAAATGCAAAGCCCCCCGGACGAACGGGAGGACATCAGAGAAGAGCTAATGAGTCATATGGAATCAGCCAAACACCATTATATGAATCAGGGAAACTCTGAGAAAAAAGCAGAAAAACTAGCCGTGGAAGACTTTGGGGATTCAGATTTCATCGGTCACGGACTTCAGGAAACGATGTATCCTTATCAACGCAGCTTGCTTTATGTAATTGGGATTGCCAGCCTATTGTTTGCAGCGCTTTTCTATATCGATATGACGTTTGTCGTAGGAGAGGTAGAGCCTGTGTGGCTTCTCCTTCAAATTCTTGTCGGAACGGCTGTCACAATGTCCGCCATCAACATTTCATTTATGGGGCGCCACTATTGGTCTCTCAATGTTATTGTGCTGATTGCGGCGATGTGGAATGGGTTCAACAGCATTATCGTCGAACAGACCCCGGGTAATCAGGCGATTTTCTTCTGGTTTTACTTACTCATCGTCGTCCTTTTATGTATCGCCTTTGTTATGCGGAATTCCTATTACTCCTCACATCAAACTACTACACCTAAGAAAACCCGCACAATTCTGAAAATCAGTTATATCGTGAATATTCTATTTGGCATCATGCTCTGTGCAGCAGCTTTATTCCTCGCCTATGGATTCTTAATTTTTGGAGGTTTTTCCTGGATGCTTGCCGTTCCATTGTCGAGCATTATAGCCTGGTTGATTTTCTTCAAATTTCAAATGAAACTCATCCGCAGTCGCCCTGTAGCTGCAATCGGAATCGGCTTCCTATTTTTAATCGTCGCATCCGTGAGCCCATTCGCCATTCTATCGATCATCTAACAGGGAGGAGATTTTATGGAGGAGCTGATTCGTACGATGAGTTGGCCGATCTTTATTGCATTCTTAATCATTCATACGGCTCTTCTTCTTTTTAAAAAGAGAAAAGCCGTTTTATTTACAGCAAGCATTATGACAGGAATCGGTGCCGTTGCGATAGTCCTCGGATTGATTTCCTTCCTCGGTCTCGGTGTGTATGGGGTTCTCCTCATGCTGGTCGGACTCGTTTTCTATATTTCTACGAAAGACCATATGGAGAAAGGGTGATCCCGTGTCTTTGAAAAAGAAAAATACCATCTTTCTATCGATTGTCGCTGTTGCTTTTGCCCTGCTTTATTGGACGGGGACATTTGCCAAGGGACCGATTCAGCATACAGGACTTGGCCGGTCTCCTGTCCTTTCTCCTGATGGGAAAGAACTACTCTTTCCATATGACAAAAATGGAGAGTCTGCACTCTATACAGCTCCTGCTTCCGGCGGGAAAGCTGAACTGCTTCTGGAGCCCAAAACGATGGACTCTTACGTCCATCCTGCCTATTCACCAGACGGCACGAAGCTACTGTACATTAAAGAATATAAAGTAGAGGGGAAACCCTATAACCAGCTGATGATGTACGATATGTTGAAAAAAAAGAGCCAGCCCTTGCAGGACATTGATCATTACATCAGCGAAGCAGTGTTTGGACCAGATGGCAAGCAGGTTTACTATACGGAAGCTAAATCGTATCAAAACAATACAAACGGAGACGGGATGTTTGCCAAAGATTTCGATATTTACCAGATGAATCTCGATACCTATGAAACTAAACAGCTCACTAAGCGGAAGCTTTTCAGTTTATCTGGCTTACAGATGACAAGTGAAGGAAAATACTTACTATTTTCACTCTATAACGGAGAGAATCTAGTTCAACGTATGAACCTTGAAACGAAGAAAGTCGAGACGATCACGCCCGAACCTGAATACAAATCGGCGGCACAGGATGGACCGAACATCGGCTCTCCTGCCCTCTCGCCTGACGGAACCCGGATTGCTTTCTCTGACGTTGCCTCCAAGAATGATCGGGGCACCTACCAGTATGAAGTGTTTACCATGAAAGTCAGTGGTGAAAATGTACAGCAGGTTACGAAATTCAAGGAACATGTGACAGAACCAGTCTTTTTTCCTAATGGGAAGGAATTACTAGTTACGGTCGATCAAAACTTTGCGGGGCGCCGTCCCGACTACGAGTATTGGAGAATAAGCACGGATGGGAAGGACCGCAAAGAAATTATCATTGAATTACCAGAAGAATAAGAGAAGAAACGCCGCCTGGATAACCAGGCGGCG
>NZ_JRNX01000469.1 GCF_000786645.1 Halobacillus sp. BBL2006 | reverse complement strand
TGGCAGGTGTTGAACCTGCTCATCCATTGGCTCAAAATAGTTTTGGTCTATCAATCGATCAATCAACTTCATTTTATGCTCAGGATTGATGTCACTTGGATATTTTTTTATTAAAGTCAAAATGGCTGTTCTAACATCTGCTTTGCCTTTATGGAATAACCTTCTGGGTGCAAGAATAATTTCTTTAATTTCCGTATGCTGCAATAAATATTTTCTGAAGCGTTTATAATAGACATTTGATAAAAATGAGTCCTGAACAATCATGGACAATACTCCTCCACGTTTGAGCTGTTGGAGTCCCTTATAGATGAATAAGGAATACATGTTGTGAATGCCTATCGATTGAAACTCTTTGCTTAGATAATCTTTGTTCTCTTGTAAGTATGTGCTTTGACGTTTTGATTTGTAAGGAGGATTTCCTATAATCGCATCGTATTTCTCCTCATTAGGCTCTCTTAAAAAGTCGGCGTGAGAAAAAGTAATCTCTTCATGAGGTGATGGGATTTCAGGATCAATATCAAGTCCGACTAAAGAACTTGGTGGAACGCCTGAGCGAATCAATGATCTTAGAAAAATGCCGTCCCCTGTTGACGGGTCTAAAATTTTATAACTTTGCTTTCCATCGTCTAAGTATCCTAATAAACTCTTAACCATATAGTCAACCGTTTCTTGAGGGGTGCCATATTGCCCCATGGATCGTTGGGGAGAAAACATCAAATCCCTCCCTTGCTTTTGAGTATACTTTACTACAGTAATAGGTAAATGTCACCAATTAATAGTTATAATGGATTATTTAAATTAATAAAAAATACCTAGAATGAGAGAGTGGGAAGAATCATGCCATGGATTAAACCCATAAAACAGAAAGAGATGGAAGAATTATGTATTGAACATAAAAAGGAAGGCCCATCGCCGCTTTTTGACCGTATGTTAGCGAATGATCCTGATTTATTTGAAGCTTTTGTTCCATTGCAGAAAGCGATAAAGGAAACTTCGATGTGCGATAGTCTCAGAGAAGCCATTATCACATTTGTTTCAATGAAAAACGGGTGTGATTTTTGTACTAAAGCCCATAAAGAGGCATTAGAACAATACATTGATCAACCGGACCTCCTGAGTTGGTTGGAAAATTATTCTGATTATGAAATGAGTGAGGAATGGAAAGCAGCCCTGCAATATGCTGAGCGGTTAATTGCTAAGCCTGCTGATGTGACCATAGAGGACATAAGAAGATTAGAGGCGTGCGGATACACGCCTAAGCAAATTGTCGAGTAAAATCAAATTGTTGCTTATACTAGTTATACGAATCAAATATCGATTGGACTTGGACTATGAACATAAGTTAACCTAATTAAAAATAAGTTGACATTAACAGCAGCTTTTCAGTATCTTAGTAGATAGAAGATACTTGGTATGGAGGAATGTCACATGAGTAAATCCCGTTTATCCGCTTATGATATTACCCTTGGAGCTCTGTTTGTCGCTATGATGGCTGTAGGCGCAAACATTACAGCTGTCGCTCCATTTTTGAACATTTTAGGTGTACCGCTTACACTGCAAACCTTTTTCGCCATTCTTGCAGGACTCATCTTGGGCAGCCGCCTTGGTATGACCTCTATGCTTGTCTATACTGCGTTAGGGCTAGTTGGAGCTCCCGTGTTTGCAGGCTTCAAAGGTGGATTATCCGTCATTATCTCACCTACATTCGGTTTTATTATTTCATTTATTGTTTTAGCTTTCTTCGTCGGTAAACTTGCTGAATCTAAAAGGAACTTCCCTATGTATGTAACGGCTGCTCTTGTCGGGATCGTTATCAATTACCTTATCGGAGTGAATTGGTTTTACGCAGCGATGAACTTCTGGGTTGGAGGAGAAGGGCTCAGTTATACAGTTGCATGGTCCAGTATGACCCCATTTTTAATCAAGGATATAGCTTTAGCAGTTGTAGCAGGGGTTTTCGGCTATCGATTGGAAAAATCCGTTTTACATCGAACTCAGCTTCGTCAAGCATCTTAAAGGTATAACTAGCTGTTCCGCATTGTCGGGGCAGCTTTTTTAATGCTTTTCCAAACTCTGCCTGCTACAATACGGGTAAACATAAGAAAGCGTTGGTGGTAGGTATGAAGAATAAGATTGTATTTTTGACTTTAATTATGTCCCTGCTGCTTTTAGTCGCTTGCTCAAACGAACGGGAAACGGAAAAAAAGGAACCAGTCACTGATCAAAAGGGAAAATTTGAGATAGTCATCGGAAATCTGAATTCACCTTGGGATATCGAAGCTCATCAAGGTACTTTTTTTATCTCAGAACGTGAAGGCAACATCGCTTCTTGGACGCAGGGAGGAGGTTTAAAGAGGTTTCCTGTGCAAACTGAAAAGGAAATCAAACAAATTGGCGAGGGTGGTCTCTTAGGCTTCAAGTTGACTCCAGAATTTGAAGAAAACCAGCAAGCCTATGCCTACCATACGTATGAAGAAGAACAGGAAGTGTACAATCGAGTGGTTCTCCTCAAAAAGGAAGTTGATAAGTGGGTTGAAGTAAAACCGCTTTTAGAAAAAATTCCAGGGGCTCAGTTTCATAATGGGGGGCGTTTGGAAATTGCGCCGGATGGGAGTCTATTTGTTACCACTGGTGACGCTCTGAATAAGTCGCTTCCCCAAAAGAAAAACAGTCTTGCTGGTAAAATCTTAAGGTTGAACCCTGATGGAAGTGTGCCGGAGGATAACCCTTATCAAGATTCTTATGTTTTTTCATATGGTCACCGTAATCCTCAAGGTCTTACGTGGAACGAAAATGGAGACCTGTTTGCCTCAGAACATGGTCCTGACAATAGAGATGAAGTGAACCTGATAGAAGCTGGACAAAATTACGGCTGGCCCCTGATAGTAGGTGATGAAGAAGAGGAAGGTTTAATCACTCCTCTCTACCAAACGGGAGATCGTACCTGGGCTCCATCAGGAATTGTAGCCTATGATGAGAAGTTGTTTATTGCTTCCTTACGTGGTACAGCGGTCCGTACGCTTTCTTTTCAAGGAGATGAACCTGCTATTCTTACAGACGAATTCGGACGGATAAGGGATGTAGAAGTTGTGAATGATTCTCTTTATTTTATTACAAACAATACCGATGGAAGAGGGAGCCCATCCAATAAAGATGATCGTCTCCTTCAATATTATCCATAATAAAAAGCAGGCTGAATAAGCCTGCTTTTTAATCTTCGGATATGAACTTCCCATGCACAAAGGCCATGATGGCAAAGACAAGAAAGGCAATAAGTAGAACCGTACCCCCGATGATGAAGAATATGGTATTAAATGTACGCATCCCCTCAACCGGCTGTGTATAATACAGCCACATGCCGACGGTAAGACCTAAGACACCGATGAATGAACTCCATACGTGAACTTTAGATAGTCTGGAGTTTTTTGGAATATTGAAGACTTTATAGTAGATAGCAAAAGCAAAAAGAGAAAGCCATCCAACAACAAGAATGTGAGCGTGAATTGCGCTTAATTCAAGCCCACCACCCCCGGCCATATGTGAGCCGATGAATGCTCCAATAAGTGCGTATATAGCTGCTACTCGAACAAAAAAACGCGTGCGATCCAAATGCATGACCTCCATTTTCTATTAGACATCAACCTTTCGTCATTATATCGAATCGCATGCCGTATTAAAATTGTGAATTCGTAAATGTCGCAAAACGTTCAAGAGATTTTGGACGGTCCTTTTCATACTTTTGTGTCATTTGGATTGATGGATAGGTTGAGATATGATGATTAGAGTAATGATATTCATGAGGAGTGAAACTTATGGAACAAAGACGAAAACGTTTTTCCAAATACTTAGCAGAGAACCAAATTGATGCAGCATTCATAAATTCGACCGAAAACTTTTTTTATTTAACAGGCTTTCATACAGATCCCCATGAGCGGTTGTTAGGTCTGCTCGTTTTTCCAGAGGCCGACCCTGTCGCCGTCCTGCCTGGAATGGAAGAAGGGCAGCTGCGTGATACGGGATGGTCCTTCGACGTAATTGGTTATGCCGATCATGAAGATCCTTGGGAGATGATGGGAGATCTTATGAAGGAAAAAGGCATCACTTCTGTCAAACGTGTCGGTATTGAGAAGCAAGTGCTTTCCTACGGCCGCAGTGAATCATTTCTTCGCCTGTTTGAAGAAGTAGAAGTTAAAGATGTTGAAGACCAATTGAATGAAATGCGAGTAGTAAAAGATGAGGAAGAGATCGCCATTATGAGGGAAGCGGCCGAGCTTGCCGATTACGGTGTGAAAGTAGGAACGGAATCACTCCAGGAAGGCGTCACTGAAATGGAAGTACTAGCAACGATTGAATACGAGTTAAAGAAAAAAGGTGTATCCGAAATGTCATTCTCCACTATGGTATTATTTGGAGAAAAGTCCGGCCAGCCTCATGGCAACCCGGGTGACCGTCAGTTGAAGCCTGGTGACTTCGTTTTATTTGATCTTGGTGTCGTATGGAAAGGCTACACTTCTGATATCACACGTACATTTGCATTCAAGAGTATTTCAGATGAGCAAAAGGAAATTTATGAAAAGGTCCGCGAAGCCTTAGAAGCTTCTCTGGCAATTAGTAAACCAGGAACAAGAATTGGTGATCTGGATCAAACGGCTCGCGATCTTATCACAGAAGCAGGGTATGGAGAGTTGTTCCCTCACCGAATTGGTCATGGACTTGGCATCAACGTACATGAATTTCCATCCATGAGCCACTTGAATGATGGCGTATTGAAGGAAGGAATGACGTACACCATTGAGCCTGGTATCTATGATCCGAAAATTGGCGGGGTTCGACTTGAAGATGATGTTCTTGTTACGAAAGACGGTTATGAAACGTTGACGAAGACTCCGAAAGAGCTACGAATTATTGAATAGTAGAACGAAGCTGTCCGCTGAAGTCGGGCAGCTTTTTTTGTGTGTTTTGGCTAGTGGATCTGGCTTGGGTGGTCTGTTCCCTAAGCGGTTGACTCTGTTCCCTATCACACGTTATCTGTTCCCGTTCTCTGCTTCTCTGTTCCGCAACTCCAACTCTCTGTTCCATAACGCTTTTTAAGATGTATTTTCTGTGGCGATTCTCCCCATAAAAATCTGGACAAGCCTCCGTCAGT
>NZ_JRNX01000468.1 GCF_000786645.1 Halobacillus sp. BBL2006 | reverse complement strand
AAGCCAGTTCAAGCGGCCAAGAAACAGGGGGCAGCAACCAGGCTCCCAGTTATACGTTTGTTAGTGAAGGCAAAGATGTGATTGAAGCTTTTTCCAATGTGAACGAATTGCTTGGACGCAGACCCTTTTTCGCTCATATATCAGCCCTGGTCGTAGGAGAGGATTTTGCAAGAAACCAAGGTGTTAAAGAGTTAATAGATTATATGGAGAGGCATTATGAAATTAGAGACAGTTACCTGTTTTTTATAGCCAAGGGGGAAAAGGCAGAAACGATCATGAACTTGTTTACACCTATAGAAAATTCTTCGGTGTTTACTATAGATCGGATGGTCAGTATATCGGGAGAGGCTCATGGTATGCAGGATGGCATCAAACTGGAGGATTTTATTAAATGGAGTTTTGGGGACAATCGTGATCCTGTAGCTCTTGGGGTAGAGAAAGTTGATGAGGAAGTTCAATCGACAAATGCGGAAGTCCTAAATAACATTGAAGGTAATAAAAATGCGGTACGACTAACTGGTGTGGCAGCATTTAAAAATAACCATCTGGTGGACTGGCTCACTGAAAAAGAAACACAGAGTTTCGCAATTCTCACCAATCATACAGGCAAGACATTGTCCTATTCTGTTCCTTGCAGTGAAGGAGAAGGTACCATTGGACTTAGTATAAAAGAGATGAAAAGAAACTTTAAACCAAAGCTTCAAAATGGAAAGTTAACGTACGACCTTAACTTGAAAGGCCGTGTTACTCTGGAAGGGTTTTCGTGTCCAATGAAGCTATCAACAAATCAAGGTGTAGAAAAACTCCAGCAAATTGTAAATGAGACTTTAGAGAAAGACCTTACCTCCTCCATTGAGAAAGCTCAGGAATTACAGCTGGATTATTTCGGCATCCGTAACCAGCTTTTCAGAAATGAAACGAAACAATGGGAAAAAGTGAAGGATGACTGGGAGAATTTGTATAAAAATATGGAAGTAAACACTCAAGTCCACGTATATTTGGAATCGCCTGGAGCGAGGGTTGATAATAATGAAGAAAAGCAGTAAAACATGGAAAGAAAAAGGGTTCATTATCGGTGCCTGGCTGTTTTCGATGTACTACACAACCGGCTATTTGTTAGATCGCTCTTTTTTCCCAATCACCCAGTGGCTGAGAGCCATTTACAAACCCATCTATACCGCCCTATTTGGAGGCTCATCATGAACATACAATTGACAAAATATCAGTTGTTTACGGTAACCACTAACTTTGTTATCTTCAGCTCTATCCTGATGGCTCCAGCGTTGACAGTGGTTGCTGCCAAGCAGGATGGCTGGCTCTCTATGCTTCTTGCGTTGATTATTGGTCTGTTACTGAATGTTGTTTATGTTCTCCTTTTAAGAAAACACCAATACCCTTCCTTATTCAGCCTAATTGACCGCGCAGCTGGAAAATGGATAGGTACCTTGTTGAATATTGTGCTTATGTTCTATGCACTCCATCTTGCGGCTATGGTTGTAAGAAACTTGAGCAATTTCATCGTCTCGAGCGTTTTTCCCAATGCTCATCCATGGACTTATCAAATACTATTGATTGGGATTATAGCATTTACAGCCCTCCATGGTGTAAGAAACTTATTTCTGTTAAATGAATTGTTATCGCCGCTGCTTTTTTTCATCGTAATTGGATCTTTAATTTTGATCATCAAAGATTTCAGTTTTATTGAATTAAAGCCTGTGTTCTACACACCTTTCCGTTCGATTTTCGAAGGAGCCTATGCGACACTAGGCTTCCCCTTTATTGAAGCCTTGTTATTAGGGAATTTCTTTCACTATGTCCAACGTAAGAAACAGTTGTCTATTGTTTACTTATCAGGGCTCATTTTTGGAGGGCTCACTCTTGTCATTGCCGTAATGCTTATCATTGGAAACGATGGGGCTTATATTGTGGCAAGAGAAACTTATCCTACTTATTCTGTCTTGAGGGATATCGAGTTTACAACCATCTTCGAAAGAATTGAAATCTTAATCGCTCTTGCCTGGATCACAGGACTTTTTTTCAAAACGACCGTCTGTTTCCTAGTGGTGATGATGGGCTTTAGACATCTGTCCAAGTCGAGAAGCTATAGACCCTTCATCATTCCCGTTGCCATTTTAATCTGGGCAATGAGTAATCACCTTCACAAAACAGTCATGGATTTCAGTAATTTCGTCACGTCAAGCTGGACGTTGTATTGGTTCACTTTGTATTGTGTACTAATATTTGTCTTCCTTATTGGTTTTTTGAAGAAGAAAAAACAATCAGGGCAAGCCGAGCAAACAGGAAGCGATAACTCCTCTATGCAAAAAGCCAGGCCATGAGTTTGAAGGGCCTGGCTTTCTTATTATTTAACAGCTTTATACCGTTTTTGATTTTCGAGGTTAGTGGCCGGATCCCTTCTCTTATTGGTAGCGATGACATAAACAGCCAGCGTCGTGATGATAGCTGCAATGATCGTTCCGATGTTGAAGATTCCTTTCTCTGCTGTCCATACGATAGAATAGCCGAGCGCACCAGCGAAGGTCGCATAGTAAAAGAACGGGAGAAGTGTTTTCCGGATAATGTTTCCTTCCTGTCCGACCAATCCTACGACGGCACAGGCGGCAACGACATTGTGCACACAAATCATGTTTCCTGCTGCTCCACCGACAGCCTGAAGGGCGACAACCCAGGAAGCATCGACACCAATTTGTGAACCTACATTGTATTGGAACAGGGAGAACATCATATTACTAATCGTGTTACTGCCGGCAATAAAGGCACCCAGCCCGCCGACAAAAGTAGAAAACAACGGCCATAAGTCTCCGGTCAAGCCGGCCACCCCATTAGCAAGCTCAATCGGCATGCTGCCAAAGCCTGCTGCACCCCCTCCGGAGTTCAGGAACACCTGGACCATCGGCACGGTAAATAACAGTGCTGCTGAGGCAGGAATCATCGTCTTCCCAGAATGAGCCCATGCTTCCTTATAAGCCTTTCCATTCATTTGGTGGATCGCAAAGGTGATAAGAGAAACGACAATAAAGATCGTGCCTGGTAAATAAAGCGGCTGGAAGCTGGCGGTGATGTCTGTTCCGAAAATGTTAGGGATCGAAACATTCCATGATTTGATCCACTCTAAAAACGGCAGAGACTTCAACCTTGTTAGAACAAGAAACAAACCAACCAGGATATACGGCGTCCAAGCTCGTACCATCGACATGCTGCCGCTTTTGTGGGCGACATCCTTAATCTCAATCTTACCTGTCCAAGCCGGATCCCATTTGGATGAATCTTCAAAGTCCCAATGTTCTTCTTTCGGCGGCATCAAGAAACCTTTTTTAGCAGCCGGGACAACGATAGCAAGACCTACAAGCCCCCCGATCATAGACGGGAACTCTGGTCCAAGGACGTTAGCGACGATGACATATGGGATTGTCATCGCAAAAGCTGCGAATAAAGCGAACTTCCAAACTTTGATTCCTTCACTGAATGATTTGTTTTTACCAAAAAATCTTGTCATGAGTGCAACGACAAACAACGGAACGAGCGTACCGACGATCGCATGGAGAATGGCGACCCGGCCGCCTACCATCGTAACAAGAGAAAGAAAGTTATTCGTAATACTATCATCTGCAGCAAGCCCTGTCTGAACACCGACAAGGATCGGTGTACCTACAGCACCGAAAGATACAGGTGTACTTTGAATGACCATCCCTGCGACGACTGCAGCCATAGCGGGGAACCCTAATCCAACGAGCAATGGAACTGCAACCGCAGCAGGAGTTCCAAAGCCGGCAGACCCTTCAATAAATGATCCAAACAGCCAGGCAATGATGATCACTTGAATCCGTCTATCCGGGGATATGCCGACAAATCCTTCCCGGATGGTCTTCAGTCCTCCACTCTCTTGCAGCGTGTTTAACAAAAGAATTGCACCGAAGATAATATAAAGAAGTGTAGCCGCAACAACCAATCCATTAACAGAGGCAGCAGCAACGGTGGCTCCAGGAACTTGCCACACAAATAAAGCAAGCAAAACAGCAACTATGTACGAAATCGGCATCGCTTTACTTGCCGGCCATCTGAGACCTACGAGAAAGACACCTACAGCAGCAATCGGTAACAGAGATAATAACGCTAAGGTTCCGGTGTTCATAATTCACCCTCCATTGGTTTTTAGTCTAAAGGACACGACCAATAACCTCTACCCTCCCATGTTTCTTATTACGAAACATCGTTTCACTTTTGAAACAAAAAAATATACATTTTTGTAAGCGCTTTCTATATTATAAGGTCAGCTAAAATTATTTTCAACAATATTCGGAAAATTAAGGAATATTTACTTTTTTTGAGAAAAAACGACAAAAAAGCATGTCGTTACAAAAGGTTTTGTGGCGACATGCGTGGCTTTCCATTATTGAATAGATCCGAGGCGCTTCGAAATATTCCGTCCTGCTTCCATCACTCTCTCTTTCAAATCATCCAGTCTTTCTTCCGTCATCCGTAAAGACGTACCTGAAATGCTTAAAGACGCCAGCACCCGTTCGGTATGATCGAAAATCGGGGCCGCGATACAAATAATGCCTTGTTCATTTTCTTCTAAATCCAGAGCATAGCCTTGCTCTTTCACATTCTTCAATTCTTTCATGAAGAGATCCACATCGGTAATCGTGTGATCCGTGTGTTTCGGCAGTCCTCTTTTTTCAAGGATCTCCCTGACTCTATTTTCCTCCATATAAGCAAGAATCGCTTTTCCGACCGACGTACAATGCACGGGGGCTCGTCTGCCCACTTTCGAGTGCATTCTAAGTGTCTCGGACCCCTCAAGCTTCTCGAGGTACACGACTTCACCCTGATCATAAACGACCAGGTGAATGACTTCATTTGTGTAGTCCTCAAGTGACTGCAGAAACGGTGCAGCTTCTGTCCGTAAATCCATGGAATCTAATAATCTAGAACTGATTTCTAAGAATTTGTACCCTAATTTGTATTTTCCGCTTTCCTTATTCTGTTCAATAAACCCGTATTCCTCGAGCGTATTCAAGATCCTGTAGACCGAGCTTTTGTTAATATCCATCTGACTGGCGATTTCCGTGACACCGACACCGCTTTTATTCGTACTGACGATGTCAATGACTTCCATCGCCCGCCCGACAGACTTGACCATATTCAATCGTTCCAAAGGTCTCACCTCACTCCCTAGTAAACTACATTATAGCATAGGAAGACCGTCCTAATCATAAAGGACCCAGTGTGGTGAGAAGTTCCCCTGTCTAGGATTCTATGGAAACCGAAGACTTAATCGTACGATTTTTCAACGTACCGATCTCATCAATCTTACATTCGATCACATCTTGATTTTTGACGAAATACGCACCTAATGGACTTCCCGTCAAAATGCAATCCCCAGGTTCGAGTGTCATGACTTTTGATAAATAAGACACCATATGGGCAAGCGGAACAATCATGAGATTCGTCGGGCTGTTTTGGGTTTCAACACCATTGATATCCGCTTTCACAGAAACTTGAGAAGGATCGAGCTCTGTTTCGATATAAGGACCGATCGGTGTGAACGTATCAAACGACTTCCCTACGGTCCAGTGTCCATCTTCATGGAAAAATTGAGGAGCGGTTACATCATTTCCAATCGTATAACCAAAGATATGATCCAGCACATCCTCTTCGGCTACATTTCGGGTTTCTTTTCCGATGACAACCGCCAACTCTGATTCGAACTTCACTTCGTCCACTAAGTCCGGAATGACAATTTCCGCTTCCGTTCCGATCACAGACGAAGACGGTTTAAAGAAAAACACTGGGATTTCAGGCAGCTCTTCCGGCCGTTCTTCAGCACTGCCGACGTAGTTTGCACCGATGCCGATAATCTTGCTCGGGACCGCCGGAGCTAATAACTCGACTTGTTCAAGCGGAAGTACTTCGCCCGTATAGCTCCACTCGTGATAGATATCCCCTTCGATTACACTAATATCATCACCCTTTACAACACCATAATGAATCTCATCTTTATGTGAAAATCTAGCAAATTTCATATCCATTCACTCCTTAGAAAAATTATTTGACTGCTACTGTGTCTTTGACAATTTTCTTCACATCCATACACCGGCTCGGGGTCGGAAAAAGCTTGCCTTTATTCAGCAGATCGTCTGGATTGAACACTTCTCTTATGCGGATCTGAGCGTCCAGTTCTTCGTCTGAAAAAATGAAACGCATTTCCTCTTTTTTCTCAATCCCGACGCCGTGCTCGCCTGTAATCGACCCTCCGACATCTGCGCAGGCTTTCAGGCAGGCCGTCCCTGCTTTTAACGCTTTTTCCGTTTCGCCTGGAATACGAGAATCGAATAAAATTAACGGATGAAGATTTCCATCCCCGGCGTGGAAGATGTTCGCGATTCGCAATCCAGATTCCTTACTAATTTCGGCAATGTTCTGCAGTACCTCAGGAAGTGTACTTCTCGGAATCACGCCGTCCTGGACAAGGTAGTCAGGGGAAATCGCGCCCATCGCTCCGAACCCGGTTTTACGGTTGGCCCACCATCGGCCACGTTCCTCTTCACTTTCCGCCACTTTCACTTCTCTTACATTCCGTGCTTTGCATACCTTGAGAATCTGGTCGATCTGTTCCTCAAGCCCCGCAATGATCCCGTCTACCTCGATAAGTAAAAGCGCCTCGATATCGTCCGGATGACCGACGGGATACGCTCCAGCCTCTACTCCTTCGATCGCTGTCTTGTCCATCATTTCAAGAGCAGCAGGGACAATACCAGCAGAAATGATGTCCGAAACCGCGCGGCTCCCATCCTCAACATGATCAAAGTAAGCAAGTACTGTTTGCTTCCCTTCAGGATTTTTCAAAATTCTCACCGTAATTTTCGTGACAATCCCCAGTGTACCTTCAGATCCTGTCAAAAGTCCCATCAAATCATATCCCGGGCTGTCAGGAATACCATCTTCGCTGAGCTCAATGATTTCACCATTCGGCAGCACCACTTCAAGCCCTAAAATGTGGTTGGTTGTAACCCCATATTTCAAACAGTGGGCGCCTCCCGCATTTTCTGCGACATTTCCGCCAATCGTACACACATACTGACTGGATGGATCCGGAGCATAGTAGTACCCTTTATCCGAGATCGAATTGGTCAGTTTCAAATTGACGAACCCCGGCTGCACGATAGCCTGACGGTTTTCAAAATCGACACTCAGCAAATGCTTCATTTTCACTAAGCTGATGATCACTTCTTTGTTGAGCGGAATCGCACCTCCACTCAAGCCGGTTCCCGCACCACGGGCAAGAAAAGGGATGTCGTTAGCAGCACAATAACGCACGATGGCTGCTACTTCTTCGGTGTTTTTCGGAAAAACCACAGCCTTTGGCATCGCCTTATGGATGGTGAACCCGTCACAGTCGTACGATAAGAGATCTCCTTGTTCATGCAAGACCTCTTTTTCCCCGACGATCTCGATCAATCTGGCAATATGCGGATCTTCATGCGTCTTCTTTCTCCTATTCCTTCCGAACATGATCCTCACCCTTTCACCGTTGCTGTTTTTTCTTTTCCTTGCTTGTCTTTTTGATAAGCCCAATCAAGCAGCTGCACCGTGTGGACGATTTCGCTTCGTCTGCCATACTTCTGGACACCCATCGCCATTTGCAGCATACAGCCCGGGTTCCCTATCGAGATCATTTCTATATCTTCTGGTACGTGCTCCATTTTCCTGTCCAAAACCGCTCCCGCCATTTCC
>NZ_JRNX01000467.1 GCF_000786645.1 Halobacillus sp. BBL2006 | reverse complement strand
GACCTCTGTAGCAAACGATCCGCCTGCAGGAGTGGACCCAGGCTCTGCAGAAGCACTTCTTTGGGGGAATGCTTACAGTATGTTTCTTTGGGGATTCCAAGTTTTTGCTATTTTCGTCATGATCGCACCCGCAATGGGGTATATTTTGCATGTTCGAAAACGGCCGTTAATGCGGATTTCTGAAGCATGCAGAGTTATTTTCGGTGACAAACTTACCGATGGCTGGGCAGGAAAAGCCCTTGATATTCTCTTTCTTGTCAGTATTTTAGCAGGAGCTTCTGTTACATTAGGCCTGGGCGCGCCGATCATTACGCATAATTTATCTGCATTGCTAGGCATGGATGTGACATTCGGAATGACGATTATTGTCACGATCGTTTGGGTTTTCTTATTTTCATTGAGTGCATACTTAGGAATTGAAAAAGGAATCAAACGATTAAGTACGTGGAATATGTATTTAGCTGGGCTTTTTGCAATCTTCATTCTCATTGCCGGACCGGGTGTGTTCATAATGAACTATTTTTCAGATAGTGTTTCTTTCCTTCTGACAAAATACCTTAATATCTCGTTAAATACGGCGTCAGTACATGAAGGAAAAGCTTCACATATGCAAAGCAACACGGTTTTTTGGTATGCCTACAGTGCTACATGGGCAATGCTCCATAGTGTATTCGCAGCTAAAATCTCAAGGGGAAGGACCATCAAGGAAATGATTCTTACTTATCTTTTAGCACCTACCCTAATTTCATGGGTGGCTACTGGAGTACTCGGCGGTTTGGGTGTTCATCGATATCTCAAAGGAGAGCTTTCTGTTTTAAACCTTGTTAGAGAAAGTGAAAGGATGGCAGCCATACCCGAAATTCTTTCTACACTTCCGCTTGGAGAGTTTTCAATCATCGTATTCATTATCGTAGCCCTTATTTTCTTGACGACGACTCTTGATTCAACAACCTATACAGTGGCGGCTTATACAAGTACAAGAGATATGAGTAAGCATGAACCGCCGAAAATATTGCGAATTGTTATTGCGGCGGTGATTACAGTCATGGCTCTAATCCTAATGCGTATTGGCGGATTACTGCCGCTCGAAGTGATCTCAGGTCTCATGGGTCTGCCGATCATTATTGTTCAATTTTTACTTATCTATGCTGCGAAGCGGATGATCGATGTGGATCGAGCATGGCAGCATAATGTAAGAAGCTAAGTGTAGGAATAAAAACTAGTATCATCATTTAGTAGTGATAGAGCCTTTTTTACTAAACGCAGGCTGTTGTACGAGCATACCCCCTTTTATTTTCATAGATTATTAAATGTAAGAGACGTCCCTTGCAAAGTCTATGAAATGAAAGGGGAGGAAAGAATATGGCTTTAGTTGCTGTGGTTATCGCGCTGCTGTTTTTGTTGGCGTTACTAGTTGCTGTGCTCTTAGGCACTCCTGAACAACAGCAAATCGTTATTGATTGTTTAAACAAGATCCTGGGTACAATTAGTAGTTAAAGATTACCCATCTGGAAAATACTTGCTAAGCTAAGTGTTTTCCAGATTACTTATAAATAAGGAGAGAACAAGGTGAAAAATCAAGAGAATGGTAAAAACCAATCGACAGAATCCTCTCAAAAACTCCCCAATGTAGATATGAACGGAATCTGGAAACTGGCTTCAACTCTAATGAAAGATAATTCAATGATGAATGCTATGGCCGGGTTGAATCAGGGGGATAATCAAGAAGAAGGTTTAAATCTGATTAAGGTATTTAAGCAGTATACGGAAAACTCTACACAGCAGATAGAGGAATTAAAAGCCAAAGTTGGTGAATTAACAAGCGTCATAGAAGAATTAAAACAGAAAGTGGACTTTCATAAACAAAGTTAAATTGACTAACACCCTTGGGAAAAAGACGCTTCATGAGAATGGGCGTCTTTTTTTATAGATTTGACTAACTAATAGTTAAACGTATGAACGAATTAGAAGAGCTACAGTTATTGGCTTATGATCTGAAGCGTGCATTCCGTGACACTGATAAGATGATTGGGATGAAGCAACATAATAAAGCGGGTATTTTACTAGAGTCACTATTTTGAGGCAGTAATAATTGGAATATTTTTCATTTTTAGTGTATGTTTGTGAATAAGTCGGAAAATTCCGTCATTAAATCGTGTTTCTTAATAACGAAGGGGGAATGTTTAAGTGGTTCAACGAATTGCTACTTGTGCGATGATCTGTCTTCTGATGGTTATGACGGCTACTGGAACAATATTTGCAGACAAGAAAACCGAGTATTTTGTAAATGAGGCAAAGCTTCCATTCAAAGCGCTTGATGGTATAGAAACAGAACGATTGTGGGGAGTACATAATGGAGCTGGTTATAGAATAGAAGTTCCAGAAAACTGGAACGGTGATTTAGTACTCTATTCTCATGGATACCGTAACGCAGAAATTAAAGAATTAACCGTAGATAACCCTACTAACTTAAGGAAATATCTACTTGAAAGTGGATATGCTTGGGCAGCATCCAGTTATAGTAAGAATGGTTACGAGGTGAAGCAAGGAGTAAAAGACACTCACGCACTTGGTAAGTTTTTTAATGGAAAAGTGGGCAAGGCTGACTATACTTATGTCGTGGGTCATTCCATGGGCGGCCACATTACCGGAGTACTGGCCGAACAATATAAAAATGCTTACGATGGAGCTATGCCTATGTGTGGGGTCATGGGTGATAGTGAATTGTTTGACTTTTTTACAGACTATAACCTCGCTGCTCAAGCGCTCGCTGGGGTTCCCGTCCAGTTCCCAGCCCCTGCTGATTATCAAACAAATACCGTTCCTTACATTAAAGAAACGCTCGGATTGAAGACCAGAATGTTGACAAGTGCTGGGAAAAATC
>NZ_JRNX01000047.1 GCF_000786645.1 Halobacillus sp. BBL2006 | reverse complement strand
GCTCCCCCACAGGAAAGCGAGTAGCTTCCCAATCACCGCTGCCTTCCAATATGGCAAACGAACCCCAAAACATCTCGGAATTGAGTCTTCCACTATCCTGCACGTTTGTGGAACAATTATTATAGAAAAAGCTAAAACAAATTCAAAAAATATAAGATTGGCAGAGCCATAGAAAGATTTTATTAAAGTGGAGTGAACATTTTGGAAGCACACAACGTAAAGAAAACTCATTTTATTTATTGGGCATCAGGTATAGTTTCCATATGCGGGATCATCTTTGAAGTGTTATTCGGAGCACTCGGCTCTTACATATTAGGAGATGGCGTAAAACAGTACACATTGACGATCAGTTTATTCTTGACAGGAATGGGGATTGGAGCAAGTATCAGCGAACGTATAATGAAAAACCTGATCATTACATTTGTTTGGATTGAACTGATGGTTGCCCTGCTTGGTGGATTCTCCAGCTTTACCATGTTCGGAATGACAGCCTTTGCCCCTGATGGAACGGATGCTCTTTTCTTATACTTAATCACATTTACGATTGGTGCCTTAACAGGTCTTGAATTACCGATTTTAATTCGTAAAGCCAACGAAATAGGAGAAGAACTGAACAGAAGTACAGCAAGAGTACTGTTTTCAGATTATGCCGGAGGACTTATCGGTGGCTTGTTATTCGCCTTTTATTTGCGTCCACAAATGGGAATGGTGAAAAGCGCTTTTTTTGTAGCTTGTATTAATTTGCTAGTTGCTGTTGTTGTCCTCTATCTTTTTCGCGCGGAAATACAGAAATTTTCTTTGCATATGTCTGCAGCTCTAATTATAGGAGCATTGCTGATAGCCGGACTGTTTTTTGGTGAAGAATTGGCTTTTTCATTTGAACAGAAGCTCTATAAAGACCCCATTATCCACATGGAAGAAAGTGCGTATCAAAAGATTGTCTTAACAAAGGAACAGGGGGATACACGTTTATTTTTAAACGGCTCGCTTCAATTCAGTTCATCTGATGAATATCGTTATCATGAAACTTTGGTCCATCCTCCTGTCTCTTTAGCAGATTCTCCCCGAAATGTCCTCGTGTTAGGGGGAGGGGACGGAATTGCCGTGAAAGAGTTGTTGAAATATGAACAGCTCAAAACTATTACGTTAGTAGATCTAGACCCTGCGATTACAAAGCTTGCAAAAACGAACTATCATCTACTGCAACTGAACCATGGGTCTTTGAGTGATGAACGGGTTCACGTTCTCAATAAAGATGCGTTCGAATTTTTAGAGCAGTCGAAAGACATGTATGATGTCATCCTGGTGGACCTGCCTGATCCCAATAATGAAAGTTTAAACAAGCTTTATACAAAGGAATTCTACTCTTTGGTTAGGAATCATTTATCTCCAGAAGGAGCAGTGATGATTCAAGCTACCAGCCCAGTATTTGCTACCGACGTATATTGGACAATCGATGAAACGGTTGCTTCTACAGGGATGTACACAGAAAATTTCCATGTAGATATTCCAAGCTTCG
>NZ_JRNX01000466.1 GCF_000786645.1 Halobacillus sp. BBL2006 | reverse complement strand
CTGCAGCCCCAAACTCACACGAATGTCTCGAAACTGAGTCTTCAACAATCGGGAGCTTTATTTCATTAAGGAAAATCAACAACAGGCTTTATGAGAGCAACTATTTCGTAGTGGGAATTGTGTATCTTATACTATCTTCCAGGACGCTCTTCCCACGGTTCAATGACTCCGACGTAATAAAGAGGTTCATCCTGTTCGATTGCTTCCATCACTCCTTCAGAAATCTCTGGATGTGTCAGCCACCGTGATCTATCTTTTTCCCTGACAAAACCTAACACAATACTGCGGTAATGTCCTTGTGGTTGAGAGGAAAGTGATTCTTTTATAGCTATAGGATCCGATGAACTCCCAAGGATATGGAAATAGCGGAAAGGAACCTCTGATTTTGATACTTCATCCATGACAGTCTGTGGTGCCTCAGGAGCTGTTGAATGAATCCAGCTTACAACGAGAGTAACTGGTCCATGACCCTCCACGGTTTGTTGAATGCTAGTTCGCAGTTTTTCATTATCCGTGTAATCTACCAAAAGCTTGGTCATCTTTCCCAAAGGCTTAATCTTTTTCTCTAACCGGTTCATCTTTTCTTCATTTCTTGCAACAACTGAGAGATGGTATCCTTGTGCCGCTAATGCGACGCAACAATCAGTTAGCATTCCGGAGCCGCCGATGATCAATGCATGTTTCATACGGTTCCTCCTCTGAAATAAGTTAATGGGCAGGAGAATAGTGAAAAGTTTTGAAGACGGCGAATTCAAGAAGCAGCTCCATCATTTTTAAATTCAGCTAATTCCTTAAATGGGATCTTGATTTCGTCATGGCCTTCTGTAAAAGTAACCTTGCTAAGTTTTTTTAAATCGTTTTTATCCCACTCTATGATGAAGGACCTGGGGTTGGCAATCTCTGCACACCCACCGGACCCCATTTCTGAATCGATGTCAATTCGAATTTCGTCTTTCACGCTTCTTATATTGCTGACCACCGATTCACAGGACGATTCATAAATCCCTATGAATATCACACCTTTTCTGTCAAAATCAAGACGCTTTGCTTCCCCATCAAAATTGTAAAAATCCCAAAGTTTATTAAAGGTGGCTTGATCAGTCGCTTTCATAACTAAAAACGGGGCATATCCTTCTTCTGGTGAAAAGGCAATTTCGTTAAAATGTTTTGGCAATACATTTTCACTTACTAGAACGCTCGAGGCATTATTAATACAACCGGTAAGAAAAAGGAGTAAAAGACCCGCC
>NZ_JRNX01000465.1 GCF_000786645.1 Halobacillus sp. BBL2006 | reverse complement strand
AGGCTCAGCGCCCGCCCACGGAAAGCGAGTGATTTACCGGCACTCCTTTCTCTGTCTAAGGCAACGGAAACAGCTGTTATCTCGACACTGAGTCTTCCAAAATCGGGAGCTTATTTAGAATAAGAGCACTAAAAATGAGTATTAACACTGCTTTCATTTTAAGAGTTTTACATGAACTTATTATTCAAGTGGGATACTGAAAAAAGAGACATGATAAGCTGAAAATAAATGACGGGATTTTATCTATACGCATGCTGCACGTCCTTCATGAATATCTTAATACAACCATGTTCCTACTCGGCTTGTTTCAAGATAAAGAGAGGTAAGGGGTGTACGAAATGGCGAAACGATTCTTGTTCCAGAACCTTTCGCATAAAAAAATGGATTTTGATCAAGTTTTTTCTCACATACTTCATTTTATGAAAAGTGATCCACTTGGAAACTACCGGTTAATGCTGGGGACAGATTCACAAGTCCATCCTGACCATACGATTTTCATTACCGGTATTGTCATTCAACGTATGGGAAAAGGGGCGTGGGCTTGCTTTCGAAAAGAACGAATGAAGCGCTTGATGACGACTCTGCATGAACGGATTTCCTATGAGACTTCACTGACAGAAGAAGTAGCGGCTTTATTTACCGAAGAAAAGAAAAATGAGCTGATTGATGTGGTCCTTCCTCATATTTATAAAGGAGCGACTTTTACGATTGAGGGGCATATCGACATCGGCTCAGGAGAAAGAAACCGGACAAGGGTATATGTAAACGAAATGATGGCACGAATCGAATCGCTTGGTATGGAACCGAAAATCAAACCAGACTCTATTGTAGCCAGCAGCTATGCGAACCGCTATACAAAGTAACAATTCTTTCGATTCTATATATGAATCCTTTTATAAGGATCATCCGTATAAGTAGATAGAGATTAAAATGGAATGGAGGCCAGGCAGTGAATCAAAAAGCAATTACATCGTTAACCCTTGGAATTATGTCTTTATTCATTCCCGTTGTAGGGCTAGTGTTAGGTATAATAGGCTTAGTATTCGCAAATGGGGCATTGAAATCTATCTATGATACAAGTGAAGAAGGCAAGAAAGCTGCGGTTGCAGGGAAGGTATGCAGCATCGTGGGAATCTGCATACAAATAGGAGTCATCGTCCTCTTTTTGCTTGGTTCGGTCTTCTTTTTCTCTGTCAATTGATAAAAAATAAGCCGCCCGGTCAAAGGCGGCTTATTTTTTATTTACTTACGCTTTTCAAAACTTCCAGAACCTCTGAAGGCTCTGCACGATCTTTATAGTCTTTTTTTGTATATTCATAGGCGATGGTTCCGTCTGTATCAATGACATAAGTGGCGGAAACAGGCAATGTCCATGTCTCATCTCCATTGTGTTTGTCCACATTTAAACCTTTGTTTTTGTATACTTCTACGAGGTAATCCGGCAGTTGATAGACGAGATTGTATTGATTAGCGACCTCGTTACCGACATCACTTAACACTTGATATTCTAATTCATTTTTTTCTGTAGTGGATAGAGAATGATCTGGGTTTTCTGGGCTGACGGCTATCAGTTCCCCTCCCGCTTCATGAACCTCATCGAGGATTTGTTGATAAGCTCGTAGTTCCATGTTGCAATAAGGGCACCAACCGCCACGATAGAATGTAAGGATTACAGGGGCTTTTTCTAATTGATCATAGAGTTCTACAGTATTTCCTTTGGCATCCGGCAAGTTGAAGTTGGGAGCTTTTTCTCCTTTTTTCAGACCTTTTCCTTCATCAGATTCTTCCAATTCTTGAATAGCGTCTTTCATCTTCTTCTGAATGTCCTCAGGAGTGGCAGATTTAAACTTAGAGATATATTCTTCGTAGTGCTTTTTCAAGGTTGTTTCCATTAGAAAAACTCCTTTACCCTGGATTCATAACCCAGTACACAAGTTGGCTATGAAATCATGAAATCATCTGCTTAGAATTTCTTGTGAAGACCAATGCCAATCCGATGGCAAGAAGACCTGCTGTTAATTTTCCGATTATAACAGGCAAAATCATATCTTTCTCTACTCCTGCTACGAAGGCGAAGTGACTACCTACAACAAAGGCGCCACTTACAGCGAAGGCTGCATTGACCACTTTTCCTCGCTCATCCATATCCTTCATCGTTGCAAGCATCGGCAAATGATGGGCAAGGGAAGCGATCAAACCGGTCATCGACGTTCCATTCACTCCTAATTTTTTACTCCATTTAGAAAAGTATTTATTACCGCGCTGATTGATAAAGCCAACTAGCGGATAAGCCCCCGCCAGTGTGACAGTGATTCGGCCTACGATCGTCACGCCTTCAGACAAAGGAGCCATCCCAGGAATGACTGTAAAATTCGTGAGTGTCTCTATTATAATAGCTGCAAGACCCGTAATGATGATAACCTCTACCGTTTTTCCAAAGTAAGCAAAAATCTTGATGGTTGCGTTCGTGAACAACCATAAACCCAGGGCGATGAATCCTGAAACAAGAATAGTGGGGAGCAAATTTCTCACCATCCACTCCCATTCGTATCCCGCAATAGATCCGCCAACGAGACAGCCTACGGGAATTGTCATCAAGCCGATAAGGATTCCCTGGGCGAAATAAGACCTGTCCTTTTTTTGGATGACAGTCAAAGCGACGGGAATGGTAAACACAAGCGTCGGTCCCATCATTGTTCCTAAAAATGCCCATGAGAAAACCGCCGCTTCCTCCGTCAGCGCCAGTGAATTCGCTAAGGGATAAGCGCCCATGTCTATCGCAAGGATCATGGAAGCAAACATTGAAGGATCTGCTCCAAAGCTATTGTATATCGGAGCGATGAGAGGCGCGACCCATCTCGATAATACGGGAGCAAGGGAAATAATCCCTACCATAGAAAGAGCGAGCGGGCCCATCATCATAAATGCTTCATAAAAACGCCATCCTAGTGAAAGGCGGTGATTCAATACATAATAATCCAATGCTCCAAGAACCATAAATGTACACATGAGGATTAAGATGGCATCATTCACCCACATGACAATCCCCCCAACCCATAGTAAAAAGTTTAACGGCAGCCCTTATAAAGATGAACGCCTCCAACCCACCAATCAATTCCGACCAATTCCAAACGACTCTTGGTTTTAACAAGGACTTCCTTCCCTTCGGCTGTTAGGGATAAACAAGGATTTTCTTTCTTATTTTCATAATTAGGAAGCACTCCGTCTATGGAAAGAAGCGGGAACTGTCCTTTGGTCAGCTCTCTCATTAGCGCCGCCATATGCCAATCGCTAAGCCCGTCATTCAAACGTCGTTCGGTCACCGTTTTTAGCAGTGCTCCAAAGCTTTCTACTCCCTCTTCAATAAGTTGAAAGATTAATTGTTCAACACTGTTCAGTCCGTTTTCCAAAGAAGGAAAATAATCGAGATGGACCTCCATGGCTCTCTTCAAAAAAGGCAGATGATGATTTTCCTCCTCCAGCCATTTCTTTATGGCATCGTTATCTGAGGAAGTATAAGCTCTCCAACCGGACTGAGCCTCTTGGAGTTGTTCTTGTGTTATCTGTTTTTTATGTAAAAGTAATTCGCTGAGCTGCCCAGCCTCCAATTGTCCCAATCCATGAAATCGTTCAACCCCGGGATAACGATCTAAAGTAACCATAAATAAGGAGACGTGTTTGTTGCCTAGTTTTTGTAAGAGATACAGGAGCATCGCCTGGTCGTATCGATCATGTTCGATCCAAAGGACAACCTCTTCATTCTCAGAAATATCTTTCAACCTCTTTTCTTGCTCATGACAATTCTGTATGAATATAGGTGAAGGTATTTCCAATTTCTCTTCAAAGAAAGCAGCTCTGCGACTAATCATTTCATCGGAACTCCAAGAATAGTGAAGAGGGCCCATGTCATACATTTCTCTCCAAACGATGACGTCCCCATCTACTTTCAGCTTTTCAGCAACTGCATCTCCATTCACGATATGAACCATTTCCCATCCCCCTGTCCAGCGAGTCTTTACCTTCCTTTTCGATTCATTGGGTAGGAAATCCTCCTTATGACAAGAAGCCAACAAAAAAGGGGCTGGGATATAATTAAAAGCAGCCAATCTAAAAACGAACAACTAAGGGTAGGGAAATTTAGAAGTAATGGATTTCTCTGAATGACCGCTTCGGAAATACACTCCGCTTTTCGCGGGCGGCTGGTGTGCCTCTTCACGCTGCGCACTGTGGGGTTTCACCGACGCCTTCCTCCCGCAGAAGTCTCCGTGTATTTCCTACGCTGGAATAGTTTAAATCCTTCTTTTACATGTAGTTTTCATCAGCGTAGACAGAATGCGGAGAATCCTGCGGGAACAGCACGTGTCCGGAAGACCCCTCAACGGCGCCTTTTCCGCAAGGAGGCTGTGGCCGTGCCCGCGGAAAGCGAAGCATTCTGTCGGAGCGACCATACTTCCACCTTACATAACAAACGTCCGACGTAATGCCGAATATTGGGCATGTTGCGCTAATCTATCATAAAAAAATCCAAACGATGGTGAAACCTTATCATAAGATTTCACCATCGTTCGGATTTTAGTATTGGCTAAAACACTTTTGTCCCAGTCTCTTTTATAAATATCAGCCAATTCCGCAAGCAACGGAACCGTTCTTTTGGAAATACTTTTGATGATACTCTTCTGCTTCATAGAAAGTGGATGATTCCCTGACCTCTGTCACAATTGGGCGCTTGAAGATTCCTTTTTCATTCCACTCATTAATTTTTTCTTCAGCAATATACTTCTGACTAGCACCTGAATAGAAAATCACAGAACGATATTGGTGTCCTTCATCTATCCCTTGTCTGTTTCTTGACGTTGGATCATGCGATTCAAAAAAGATATTTACAAGCTCAGAGTAAGTAATGACACTCGGATCGTACTCAATTTTAATAGCTTCCGCATGTCCAGTCTTCCCTGACTTCACTTCTTCATAGGATGGACTCTCTACGTGTCCGCCTGTATAACCAACTCTAGTTGCTGTCACACCTTCAAACTTTTCAAAAAATGCTTCAACTCCCCAGAAGCACCCTGCACCAAAAATAGCTGTTGCCATGTCTCATCTTTCCTTTCCCTAACGCAACTTCTATCGAGAGCCTGACGGTTTATATAAAAACTAAAAGACCCCTTTTCTTATCCAGTGTAAGAAAAGGGGTCGTAAATATCCGTACGATCCTCTCATCTCTTAGAATGCAAATGCACTCTACAGGAATTGGCACCGTTCTCGTCAATCCTTAGATTGATTCGATGGTTGCCGGGCATCAAAGGGCCAGTCCCTCCGCCTCTCTGGATAAGAAGTTTCCGTTATAATTTTTATTGTAGTTCCCATCTTACAATGTTTCGACAGTGAAGTAAAGGTGGTTGCTTAAAAAATTTTCTTTTCTGCACATCAAGCTTTCTTTTCCATATTGTATTCACTGTTCTTACCGAAAATGCCTGTCCTTTATTCTAGACGATTACCTAAAATCTATGACTGGAACAGATCGTTTTTCATAGCATAAATGGCCGCCTGTGTCCTGTCATGCAGACCAAGTTTACTAAGAATACTGCTCACATGGGTTTTGACAGTTTTTTCAGTTATGTAGAGATCCGCAGAGATTTCTTTATTGCTTTTCCCTAATGTAATTTGATGAAGTACTTCTTTTTCCCTTTTCGTAAGCTTGAATACGGAGGATGTTTCAGCTTGTTTTTCTTGTTCTCCAGTCATTTGAGTCAACAGCATGGAAGTCGCTTTTGGATGAAGCTGCTTTTCCCCTTCATAAACCGTGCGGATCGTTTTTACCAGTTCGTCCGGTTCGATATCCTTCAGCTGATAACCGACGGCTCCTGCCTGAAGTGCAGGGATGACATGGTCCTGATCGGAATAACTAGTCAAAACGACAACTTTAATTTGCGGATTTACCTCTTTCAGCCGTTTAGTCGCTTCTACCCCGTCCATTACGGGCATCATTAAATCCATCAGCACGACATCAGGCTGCAGTTCATCTACAAGTTTCAAAGCCTCCTGCCCATTTTCTGCTTCACCAACGATTTCAATATCTGTCTGAGTATTTAAAAAGAACCGTAATCCTCTTAAGACGACGAGATGGTCATCGACCAGTAACACTTTGATTTTCATGACGACTCTCCTTTTGGTTTCCAAGGCAGAAACACTTTTACTGTAGTCCCTTCTCCAGGTCGGCTGTCTAAATGAAGAGATCCACCTATTAATTCCGCTCGTTCCTTCATACTTGTCAGCCCTAACGACCTCTTACCGCTTTTCTTTGGAGAAAGATCAAATCCTTTCCCATAGTCAGCAATTTTCATCGTCACTCCATCAACACTTTCATTTAACGTGACGGCGACGGAATTAACGCTCGCATGCTTGCTGACATTATTCAACGCTTCTTGTGCGATCCGCCACAAAGCTTCTTCAATGGTACGCGGAAAATCAGGAACATATTCCACATCGAATGTAACGCCTACTCCGAGGTGTTCCGCATACTTTTGGATAGCGGTCACCAGCCCTTCTTCCACTCCTACAGGGCGGAACTGCCATATTAAAGAACGCATTTCCTTCAATGACCCATGGGATAGCGAAAGCATTTCATCCAAAGGGTCTTTCAATGCAGGAAAATCTGTAGAAATGACTTCTTTCGCTCCACGGGCGAGTAAGGAGAGGGAAAACAATTTCTGGTTTACTGAATCATGAAGGTCTCGCGCCAACCGTCTCCGTTCTTCGTAAAGCAACATTTCTCCTCTCTGTTCCTGCAGACGGATACTCTCAAAAGCCAATGAAATATGCCCGGCGAGCGCTTGCATGACTTCCCGATCACTGTCACTGAACGCTTCAGGGTCAGGCCCAGCTACAAACAGGATGCCAATGTATTCCTCCTTCATCGTAATGGGAACAGCCATAGAGGATAACCCTTCGACGACCCTTGACTCATGATTGATGGAAATCGGCTCTTGCTGTTTGAATGACAAAGTAATTTCGTTTTTGACTTCCATAGGAATTTGATCAGGAAGAGGATCTGGAACATGATTCGTTTCAGAAGACTTAAGCTTCAAAGCTGTTCCTTCTCTTGTATAAAAGCCGACGACAGGCCAGTGGAACTTATCCAGACTTTCTCGGACGACTACATTTGCAAGGGTAGAGAGATTGGAAGTTTTCCATATAAGACGAATCACTTCATTTAAGTTCGCATAGTTTTCCGCACGCTTTTCCTGAGCATGAAAGAGCCTCGTTCGTTTTACAGCCGTACCAATTTGGTAAGCAACCGATTGAAGTAACGTCAATTCCTCTTTGCTGAAATGTTCTTTCCCTGGAGATGCGACGTTTAAGATACCAAAACGCTCCTCCCCTGCGGCTAGCGGAACGGTAGCATGATGGGTTACGCCTCGCGTCTCCCCCCAGTCGTATTGAACCGCGTCATCCAAACGTTTGCACTCAATGATATTTATAGGATCAACCAAATCGCCTTTCCAATAGCGATTCAGACAAGAGCAGCTTCCAGTGCACATCGGCTTTTTTTCTCCCCATGACAAGGCAGGCGGCAAGCGGACATCTGCTACAAAACGAAAATGGGGTTTTTCACCAACGAGAAAAATCCACCCGGTTTCCAGTTTCGTAAGCTCGAGTAGCTTCACTAATACGGTTTGCAGCATTTGTTCAAGATCATTCGATCGATTTAGCGTCTCCGCAATCACTTTTAGTGTATTCATTTCCTGATCGTTTTCGTAGGACATTCATTTCACCTCATCAACAAACTAGCTTTTCACAACAATGTAGCGATTAAATTCACATATGATTTTTGATACTTTCTCCGATGCTTCACGAGTAAAGCCTTGGCCGTGTACAAAACAATGGGGATCAAAGACAAACTGCTCCGGAACCACATGTGCGCGAAGGCCTCGCCCGATTGTTCTCATTTGATTAAGAGCGTTGATGCCGCCTTTACCTCCACCAGCCACGGAGAATAGTAAGGTTGGTTTATGTCTGAAGGACTCAGCATCCAGAAACTCAAGAGCATTTTTTAAAACAGCACTCATTCCATTATGATATTCCGGGGTCAGCCATACAAATGCATCTGCCTTGTGAGCTTTTCGCTTCCACTGCTGCACTTCAGGTGATTCCTCCTGTTCCTTTTCTCCATTAAAAAATGGCAGGCATAGTTCACTCAAGTCAACCAAGTCAGCTCCTAGCTGCTCAGCAATGAGACGAGCAGCCACTCTCGTTCTTCCCGTTCTCCTCGGTGTACCACTTATAACGATGATGTTCATAAGAAGACCTCCTTTATTTATACGATATGCAAAAAGAAAGCTTCGTTCATCGTCATAAAGGTGGTTCCAACAATCGTAGAAAAGTCTGAGGCTGTTCTGTTTTTCTACGACTTTAGTCTAATATTCCAACTGCCTTATGCAAAAATCGGTCTTCTTCATCCTTTTCTGTTACGATTAACTATAAGATGAAAGGATTTTCCAAATAGCCCGGAACTGAAGGCTAGAGCTGTATAAATAAACACCCACATTAAAAAGGTAGGGTTAAAAACAGTAAACATCAGGGTAATAGATACAAGTGCAACGAACAATGGCATGACCCATATATTTTTGAATAGATAAAAACCTGCTAACCCTAAAATAATCGATGTGACAGGAAATAGGAAGAGGACAAGTTGAATCATTCCTCCCATCTGTTTCACCTCATTTCATTTTAGTGTAATATTACACCAGAACATGGCGACATTCAAATATATGGAATAATTTATAGATACTATTGAAAGGATGATTGGATGTACGGTCTTGATGAGAAAAGAGATGAAGTCTTGGGCTTTGTAGAAGGGGTCTCACTTGAAGAGGCTAAGAAAAAACCTGCCGAGGATCAGTGGTCGATTTTGGAGGTATTGGAGCACCTATACTTAATGGAACAGCTAGTGGTTTACCAAATTGAACAGGCGCTCAAAAGAGGAGATCAACAGCAAGCCGCTGATAAGCCGCTTCATAAAACAACAAACAGAGAATATAAAGTGGAAGCTCCTGAATCCGTAAGGCCTAGAGGAGAATTTCAAACTCTGGAGGATGCGAAAGAAGGATTGAAGAAAACCCGCGAAGCGACTCTGTTCCTCGTACATAATAAGGAGACAGAAACGCTGAAGAATCGCGTTTTCCCCCACCCTGCTTTCGGGGAAATGAATCTAGCCCAGTGGATTGAATTCATTGGATGGCACGAACTTCGCCACCTTGAGCAAATGAAAGAAGTCAAAGCAAAGTTAAATTAAGCAAAGCCCTTGAGTATAATGCTCAAGGGCTTTGCTTATCAGAATTACTTTTGCTGATTTTCAGGTTTTACTTCTTCACCGTTTTTGCCTGTGTAACGTAGTCCCCATCCCGTCCATGCGGCAATAAACATGACGATGAGCAGTCCCCACCCTTGGAATACAAAAGGGAAAACTTGCGTAGGACCGATGACAGGAAGGAATTCATACTCTTCCGCTGCCCCCTGAACGGTCGCCCAGGCCAGAAGAACTCCTCCACTCCACGGGAAAATATAGCCAAGGGAAGAAGTCACGGTATCCAGGAAGTTAGCTCTTCGATACGGATGGATATTCATCTCTTTCCCTAGTTTTCTTACAAACGGGGCTGCTGCGATTTCAGCTGCCGTATTAATGGTAATGAAGATATTCAAAAAGGCCACGATTCCAAACATGGAAAGCTCTGCACGGCGAACGACATTATTAATAATACGTAAGAAGAAATTCTTAATTACTTCCATCGTGCCTGCCACTTCCAACAAGTGGGCTGCAGCTAGAATGAATAAAATAAGAATGGCCATATTGAAGTAGCCGCCGATTCCATTCATCAATGCCCCCTCGACCACGGCATCCCCCGTATCATTTTGATAAATATGAATGACTTCGGTCAATGAAGTCCCTGTAAAAAAAATAAAAACGATGGATACGACGATTCCCCACGTAAGGGAAGTCAACAAGTGATGCCCGCTAAGAGCGAGGTATAATACAAGAGCGAACGGTACCAGCATAAGTAATCCATTCGGCGTCACTTCATTCTGAAGCTGGGTAATAATTTCACGGCTTCCTTCCTCACCGCCGCCTCCAAAAATAACGAATAATAGCAATGACGGGATGGCAGCGGCAATGGAATACTTGAACCTTGATCGAACGACGCCTGGCACATCCGCTTCTTGCGTAGTTGCAGAAACAATTGTCGTGTCTGAAACGGGCGCCAGATTATCACCGAATACGGCACCACTTAAGATAGCTGCCAGTAAAATAACTGGATCTGCTCCTAAAATGACTCCTGCAGGGTACATCAGGACTCCGAAGGTCGCTACCGTTCCATACCCTGTTCCTACAGCGGTTGCAAATAAAGCAGATAATAGGAAAGTAATTCCTACGAAAGCTCCTCCCTCAAGGCCGGTTTGAAATCCGAACCATATTAAACCGTCAACAAGACCTCCAGCGGATAATAATTTTGCAAACATGCCAGCCCAGAACCAGGCAATTACAGCCACGACACCAACTGGCTGCGCCATTCCTGATATTAAACTTTGAGCATAGTCCGCCCATTTTGATTTACAAAAGAATAAACCAATGGCTACGCCAATGACCATCCCCAAAACAAGTGATTCTTCTGTTACAAGCTCTGTCACACTGAGTGTAATCGCCCAAATGATGAAGAACACAAGAGGTATGGTGGCAGCAAAAACGCCTCCTCTAAACTCCAAGCGCTGGATGGATTTTTCCCCTAATGCTTCGTCAATGACTTCGTTGTTTTCTTGATGTGCCACAAGTCTCCCTCCTTCGACAAATTACTACACTATTCTATCATTTTAACCCTATCATTGTAATCGCTTACAAATAAACAGCAAATTTTTTCATGCTTTAAAGTAAATAAGTGGCAATCAAAATAAGAATTATGGGTTAGTATCCCTCCCCTATCCCAATGTAAACATTCCGAGAGTTAAAAATATAAAGTGTTATGTAACATACAATAGTGTATAATATACACTATAAGAAATACGGAGGTGAGTCGTTGAGCAAATTATTGAATTCATTGATTACAGAAATGCGTAGAGGGGCGCTGACGTTAGCAGTTTTGAGCCAACTCGACTCTCCTCAGTACGGTTACTCTCTAGTCCAACGGCTGGAATCGTCAGGCGTCGTCATCGATCAAAGCACCCTTTATCCTCTGCTCCGCCGTCTTGAGAAACAGGAATTAGTAACGAGTAAATGGGATACCACAGAGAGCCGGCCAAGGAAGTATTACATTTTGAGTGACTATGGCAAGGAAATTTTCGAACAGTTAAAAGTGGAGTGGGAAAAAACGTCAAAAGAGCTCCATAAATTATTAAGAGGAGAGGAAAAGCATGGACTTGATTAATCTCTATGTATATGAGGTCACGCGCAGGCTGCCTGAGAGGATCCAAGACGATGTTGCACTCGAACTAAGATCTACAATTGAAGATATGCTTCAGGAAGAAGGATACACAGAGAAAGATGTAAAAGACGTGTTGCAAAACCTTGGAAATCCAGCTACACTTGCAAGTCGTTATAAAGACAGTCCTTCCCATTTGATCGGGCCGCCATTTTACGAATCCTACCTTTCTGTATTGAAAATTTCTCTACCCATTGCTCTTACCATCTCATTGATTGCTTTGGCAGCTGGAGAAATCGTTAGTTATGACGGAGAAGCAAGCCTTATCAGTGTTTTACTGACCATAGCCGGGAAAGTTGCCAGTACTGCCATCGAGGTAGGCATCCAATTATTTTTCTGGGTGACACTCACGTTCATAGTGATAGAAAGAACCGTATCTTCAGAGAAATTGCCTGAAACAACCTTTGGGAAAAAATGGACACCTGATCAGTTAAAAGACAAAACTATTGTTCCGAAAAAGCGTGCTATCTCTAGATGGGAGGTTTTCTGGGGATTGCTGTGGACCGCCATTTGGGCTTCGGTTTATTTCAATGCCACTCATTTGATTTCCATTTATACCTTTGATGATGGGCAAGCTGGATTGAAACAAATCACTCCTATTTTCAATGAAGAAGTTTTACTTTCTTACTGGCCGTTCATAGTCCTGTTGATTATCGTTGAAGTTGCCTTATCCATTTACAAATGGCGTTCTCGCCAATGGTCGAACAAGTTGGCAGCAGCCAACTTACTCTCACATCTCTTGTTCATCGGAATTTTCAGTATGATGATCAGAAATGGTAGTCTGCTTGATTCAGGAGCTGTCAATTTGATTGCTGACAGCCTCAATGGGCAAAGTGATCGGATTTTTCAATGGGCTCGATTAACATCTATCATCACAGTTATTGTAATTGCAGCCATTGATTCCTTTGAAGGGTTTAAGAAGGCTAATAAAGGGATGGACTTAACTAAAAAAATCGGCGTGAGCAAGACCTAAATCCTTACTCCTTCCTACTAAACTGTTTTCTGTTAAATTATCTTTGGATGTTTATTGGCAAAAAGGGGCTTCCTAACGAGTCCCTTTTTATTATTTAATAAAAGCTCCCTTATCTTGAAGACTCAGTTTCGAGACAATTTAGGCCGTTGCTGGATGAGAGCTCGGGTTGAAGGGGAAACGACTCGCTTTCC
>NZ_JRNX01000464.1 GCF_000786645.1 Halobacillus sp. BBL2006 | reverse complement strand
CGTCTGCAATTCGGTGAGCTTTCTCAGCCAAATCCTGATTCGCTTTTGAAACATAACCAATAACTTCTTTCTTATTCGCTGGATTCACGACCTTGATCTTGTCATCTGTCATGATCCGCTCTCCACCGATAACTAACGGATAGTCTTTGCCTAAATCAGACTCAACTTGTTTGATCGCAGCTTCCAGAGCTTTACGATTTTCCTCAACGCTAAAATCGGTAAATGGTTCATGTTTGTAAGGTACTACCATTCTAAACCGCCTCCTTGAAAGTAAATGGGGTTAGACGCCACGTGATTTTTTTGAAAATTACCACTTCAAGCGTTTCCACTGATTATTCTATCGCAACCCATCCGCCAGTTCAAATTCTTTTGTCCGAAAAAAGTCGATTTATCGTCAAATGGACGGAAAATCGGTCATGACACTTTGATATCGTTCTCATATTTTCATATGCTTTTAATTAATCCCGCATTGCATTTTTTGTCTAAAAATTGCTTTTGGTTGATAACCATTCAGGTTTGCGCGATTAACTGGTCCATTTCGTTGATTTTCACGAGAGGAGTGGTTGATTATTAAGATGATTTCGCCGATTATCGCGCTCGTTCGAAGGATTCGATCCATATTGCAAAGCACAGCTGTCCTAGTTCCTTATTATTTGATTCTCCCGTCCACCTATTCTCCAATCCAACAAAAAAGCCGCACGCTCAACATCCATGCGGCTCACTCTTATTCATAAATGTGAACAAACGGTTCTTGCTCACCTGCTTTTCTCACAATTAAACTCTCCTGACGATCCATGCTCTTAATGTTCACTTCAACGTCGTAATGCTCAGGGAACATTTCAACAACAAGGCTGTAGACATACTGAGTGAACCCGACAACTTCCGATTGAGAGTGGAACTGGATCGGAATATCGATGGATACTTGTTGGAGTTCGTCATCGATATAGAATCCATTCGCGATCATTCCTACAAAGTTAGGAAAGTAATCAGCAACCTCTTTCCTGAAGTCAGAAAAGATCTGCGAATCTTCGAAGTAATCCTCCTGCGCTTCCGCAGATGGGAAAAGAACGTGTTTTTCATTGATCGGATCCCAATCACCAATCTTGTTGTTTGATGCTTTGACGTACGTTTTGCTCAGGAACTTCCCAGGTACCTTCGAGCTTGCTTCTTCTTCTTCATAAAGGGCAAAAACAATCGGGACGTCCTTCAATTCTTTACGTTCTCTCAAGCGCGTCAAAATTTCACCGGCGTACGCTTTCCCTTTTTTCAACAATTCGCTCGTGGAGTGATTTTCCTGATAATCTTTGTCTTCACTCGTAAAGTTATAGACGGTACGTAATGAGATCCCAATCGTGACACCCTGAACCTCTACGACATTCTCTTTTTTCTTCACAAGGAAATCCTGCTCGACGATGTTGGAAATGTATTTCGGATTATTACGAAACTCTTCGACGGATGCTTCATCTTCATTTAATTCGGGGTTTAACCCTTCTTCATTTCCTTTTTTACCTTTTTCGTCAGCTTCCTTATATCTTGAAAGCCAGCTTAACAACGTGTCCTGTGACAGGAACTGGCCAGGCTGGAAGAAGTAATCCTCCGGACTGAAGTATTCCTTCGAATGACGGCGCAGGCCGCTCTCGAATTCAGCGATGTCCAGCCGGTTCCCCATCTGGTTGGTCGTCACCGTTCTCGCCTTCGCTACTTTCGGGCTGCTCTCTGTCAAAATCATTCGATAGTTTTCATCGGACATCGTGTAGTTTGGTACGATGGCCGTCTGATTGCTATTCTCATCCTTCGTTTCCTGGATGACTTCTTCTCGATTATCAAAAACAGGGGTACACGCGCTTATAAACAGCAACGAACTTAACAGTAGTGCGTGCAGCTTCCTCATGGTCTTTCCACTCCCTAGTTGGATAAAGCTTTCATAAATTGTTCTTCATCCCAAATTTCGATGCCTAAATCAGAAGCTTTCGTGTACTTGGACCCGGCGTCTTCCCCTGCAATTAAGAGGTCTGTGTTTTTGCTGACACTTCCCGTTACATTGCCTCCGAGCTCTTGGACGATTTTCTTCGCTTCTGAGCGGCTGTAATTCTCCATTTTTCCAGTAAGTACGATCGTTTTATCCATAAACGGTGAATCGGACGGCTGATCACTCTTCTTCGGTCCCTTGTACTCCATGTTTAAACCGAGCTCTTTCAGTTCTTCCAATAATTGGATGACCTGAGGTTTAGCGAAGTAACGCGCAATAGAGTCGGCCATTTTCTCGCCAATTTCAGGAATCGATTCTAATTTTTCAGCATCCGCTTCTAAAAGGTTGTCCATCGTCTCGAACTCCTGCGCTAACGTGCTTGCTGCTTTCGTTCCAACATAGCGGACACCGAGACCGAACAAGAGACGCTCCAACGAATTCTCTTTAGAGGCTTCGATCGCTTTCAATAAGTTCTGCACCGATTTCTCGCCCATGCGCTCAAGCTCCAGTAACTGTTCTCGCTCGAGTTTATAAAGATCAGCGATGTTATGAATCAGCTTTTCCTGGAAAAGCTGAGCGATTACTTTTTCCCCAAGGCCTTCAATATCCATCGCATTTCTTGACACGAAGTGGATTAAGCCCTCGCGGAGCTGGGCTGGACAGTTCGGGTTGATGCATCTAAGAGCCACTTCTTCCTCAAGACGGACGAGCTTGCTTTCACACTCCGGACATGTTTCCGGCATTGAAAACGGCTCTTCATTCCCTTCGCGTTGATCCTCCATGACACGGACCACTTCCGGAATGATGTCTCCAGCTTTTTTAATGACGACGGTATCACCGATGCGGATGTCCTTTTCTCGGATCAAATCTTCATTGTGAAGGGATGCGCGCTGCACCGTCGTTCCGGCGACTTTGACCGGGTCTAGAATCGCTGTCGGTGTCACAACACCAGTACGACCTACACTGAGTTCGATATCGCGTAAGTAAGTGACGGCTTCTTCTGCTGGAAATTTGTATGCGGTAGCCCAGCGTGGACTTTTTGCTGTAAAGCCGAGAGTCTCCTGTTGATCTAGACGATCGACTTTGATGACGATGCCGTCAATCTCGTAATCAAGATCCGGGCGTCGTTCGACCCAGCTATGAACATAGTCGATCACTTCCT
>NZ_JRNX01000463.1 GCF_000786645.1 Halobacillus sp. BBL2006 | reverse complement strand
GACGTATTTCTCGGATAAATCGGGAGCTTCACTCACCGCCTGTTCTGCCTTTTCTACAAGCCCCTCTCCTATGAATAACCACGCGACATCTGCATCCACTAATTGGAAGGTAAGTTCTTTTGGAGTCAGCCTCGTATTCAATAGCACAGCAGTCGCACCAATATAGCTGATCGCATGGATGAAAATAGGGTACTCTTTTTGATTATTCATAAGAAGCGCGACATGATCTTCAGCTTTAACCCCCTCTGCCTTCATATTTGCTGCCAGCGCTCTGCTTTTGTTACGCAGTTGTGAAAAACTCATAGAAAAACCATCAGGTTGTTCAATGGCTGTGTGATTCGGATTTAAATCATATTGCTTTTCAAGCCAATGAGGAATCGTTTCGTTCAATTAAGATCCCTTCTTTCTTTTAAATTTAATAAAGGGACACTCCTTCTGAAGGAATGTCCCTTGGCCTTTCCATTATGGAAAACGAGGAAACTTATCAAAGTCAGGTTTTCTCTTCTCCTTGAATGCGTCACGACCTTCTTTTGCTTCTTCAGTAGTGTAGTAAAGCAATGTAGCATCGCCGCCCATTTGCTGAAGACCTGCCAGCCCATCAGTGTCTGCATTAAAGGATGCTTTTAAGAAACGTAATGCGGTTGGAGATTTTTCAAGCATTTCTCTTCCCCATTGCACCGTTTCAGCCTCTAGTTGGTCAAGTGGAACAACAGTATTGACAAGACCCATTTCTTCAGCTTCTTTCGCCGTGTATTGACGGCAAAGGTACCAGATCTCACGCGCTTTCTTATGCCCTACGATACGCGCAAGCAAACCAGCACCATATCCCGCATCAAAGCTTCCGACTTTAGGGCCAGTTTGTCCAAAAATAGCGTTGTCTGCTGCTATCGTCAGATCACACACAATATGTAAGACGTGACCTCCACCGATTGCATACCCGGATACCATCGCTACTACTGGTTTTGGAATGACGCGAATCAAACGCTGTAAATCCAGCACATTCAAACGTGGAATGTGGTCATCCCCTACATAACCGCCGTGCCCTCTTACTTTTTGATCTCCGCCGGCACAGAATGCATCATCGCCTACACCCGCAAGAACAATCACTCCGATTTTGGAATCATCTCTCGCATAGGCAAATGCATCAATCAACTCGTGTACGGTTTGTGGACGAAAAGCATTACGAACTTCCGGTCGATTAATGGAAATTTTAGCGATCCCCTCAAAAGTTTCGTATAAAATATCTTCGTATTCGCGTTCGCGAACCCAATCAAAAGACATATAAAATCCTCCTTGAATTTGTATAGTGAGTTTCTTTCATGAAACGCTTGCACGCAATTACTATTGTATCATGAAGTCTTCTACAATTTTAGCAAAAATACTTGGTTCTTCGAGATGTACAGTATGACCTGCTTGCTGTACAGAAATCCATTCTGCCTCAGGAAGTTCTTTCATCATTCGCTCATTAATGCTATGGAATTTGGTATCCTCTGCCCCGGTGATAAGGAGAACCTCTGCTGTTATCGAACCCAGTCGGTCCCACCATGAAGGCTGCTTCCCAGTCCCCATACCAAGCAGTGATTCTGATAGTCCTTTTGGATCCTGACTGAAACGCTCTTCACGCAGTTTATTTTTCGCTTCTTCTGACAAACTTATCTGCGACTGGAAAAGGGGGATGTTTTCCCACATCTTCACAAATGATTCAATTCCATCTTCCATCACTTTTCTAGCCAAACCTTCATCCTGAGCCTGCCTGGCAAGTTGATCTTCAGATGAATCCAGCCCTGGGGAAGCGCTCTCTAAGATTAGCTTATCGACCATTTCAGGATACAAAACTGAAAACGATAAGGCCGTCCTCCCCCCCAAAGAATATCCAAGAATGTTGACCTTATGGAAATTCATTTGTAGCAGCAGTTCATGAAGATCACGGCAAAACTGCTCCATGGTCAGTACTCCGATTGATCCTGTATTTGCGTGCCCGGGGAGATCGATTCTCACGATTTGAAGAGATTCCGAAAAATCCTGAATCACTTCTTCATACGTGCGGGTGCTCCCTGTAAACCCATGCAGCATTACGAGTACTGGGCCTTCTCCACTTTGCTCGATCCAATAGGTACGGCCACGCACAGTTTTATACATTACTCGTCACTCCCGTATAAGGCCGCTTCTTTTACACTTTCCCATTTGGCTTTATGAAAATCCACATGATCGTTACGACTGGTCAGGGCTTCAATAACAAAAATTCCATCGTAATGCTGACTCTGTTCTAAAGCTTGTTTATAGTCTGACCACGTCTCCACCTTTTTATGGGTTCCACCAAACATTTGAATGGCATGCGAGAAGTCAAGATTAACAGGGGTCCCAAATAATTCTTCAAAATGCTTTTCTTCATTCACTTGAGGAAGATATGAAAAAATCCCTCCGCCATTGTTGTTAATAACAACAATCGTCAATGGAATTTTATAATGTTTAGCCATCCACAATCCATTCAAATCGTGGAAAAAGGAAATGTCACCGAGAAGAAGTGTTGTCGGTCGCCCGGAGACGGCTGATCCTATCGCACTGGATACAACTCCATCAATTCCATTCGCCCCTCTGTTGGTAAGAATCCTAATATCCTTTGGTGTAGACATAAAAAAGCTGTCAACATCACGAATAGGCATACTATTTCCTACAAATAAATTAGAACCCTCTGATAGAGATTCAGACAAGTAAACGACAGCATGTCCTTCATTTAACGGTTCTTCCGGTTCTTTTAACATAAGATCCTTAGCTGTTTTATTAAGGTTTTTCCACTTGTTTAGCCAATCTGTTTCAAGGCTTCCCTCTGCTAATTGATCAGCCAGCTGTTCACACAAGAGTACCGGATCAGACCAAATGAATTGGGCTGAAACCCCTGCAGGCTCCCGATAACTATTATACGAATCGACAATCAAGTGATCGACTTCGCCTCCTAATTTCTGTACCCATTTTAAATAAGCCTTTGAAACAGGCATGGCGCCAAATCGAAGGATAAAGTCCGGTTGGAGGTGTTCCTGCAATTCAGTAGATTTCAGTATAGCATCGTAGTTTTCCACGATGTTCCTTTTATCATGTTCTCCTGACCTAAGACCAGAAAGAGGATCGGATAGAATCGGAACCCCTAATCGTGAAGCAAGGGTCGTTATCGGCCCCGCCAGACTAGAATCATTAAAAGGACCGACAACGATGACACCTTGTTGATTATGATTCAACCTTTCTGTCAGCTGCATCATTTCTTCCTTCGTCAATACCGATTTGCCTGCAGCGGCTTTTGGTATGGGGGTTGCAGCATCACGCCATAACCCGCCTAAAGTGAAATCTGGTACAAGAGGTTCTCTGAAAGGCATATTCAAATGAACAGGACCTTTTTTTCCACCTACACTTTCCTCTACAGCACGAGCTGCCTGTCTTCTTGCATACGTATGAAGACCTGGCTCAGGTAAAGCCATATCCTTATACCAACACACATATTGACCAAACATATGGGTTTGGTCAATTGCTTGCGGGGCACCTACATCCCTTAACTCATGAGGACGGTCAGCCGTCAATACGATTAATGGCACACGACTGTAGAAAGCTTCTACAACCGCAGGATAGTAATTAGCGGCTGCCGTACCAGAAGTGCAAACGATCGCTACCGGTTTTTGCTGCTCTTTCGCCATCCCCAGGGCAAAAAAGGCAGCAGATCGCTCATCTAAATGAACCCAATGCTCAATGTCCCGATTTTCAGCAAACGCCATCGCCAAAGGGGTTGACCTTGAGCCCGGTGATATGACGACATTCTCGATTCCTGAAAAAGCAAGTTGATCGACAAAATGAGTAACATATTTAGTTAAAGATTCCACGTGTTCCATTAACATCCCCCTAAAACAGACAGCATCGGTTTCAATTTGACAGCCGTCTCCTCATACTCTGCTTCAGGATCAGAGTCTTCGACTACCCCGCAGCCGGCGAATAAAGAAGCACTGTCATGTTGGATTAACGCTGAACGGATAGCAACAGCAAATTCTCCATTATTGTGATCGTCAAACCATCCAATCGGTCCCGCATACCACCCTCGATTCAACGTTTCGTGATGACGAATATACTCGACTGACTCTTTCTGTGGCATTCCACCTAAGGCAGGCGTAGGGTGAAGACGTTCAATGACATCAAGAATTGTATACCCCTCATCTAAAGTAGCCCGTACAGGTGTATATAAATGCTGTAGATTTCGAAGCGGATAGAGCACAGGCTCTCCCGGAATATGAACGTTTGTAGAACATGCCTCTACCGCTCCTCTAATCATTTCAACAACAAATTGATGTTCTGAGCGGTTTTTTGGATCGTTTAAAAGGCCTTGACCTAAGTGATGATCCTCTGCTTCCGTTCTACCTCTTGGAACGGTTCCGGCTAAACAAGTGGAGACCAACTCACGCTTTTCTACCTTCGCTAATCGCTCTGGTGTAGCGCCAACAAAATACTCCCCTTCACTTTCAAAGGCAAATATATAGCTGTTGTCTTGGGTTTCTGCCAGGGCCTGTATAACCGCTGCAATCTGAACAGGCTCTTGAAATGAAACACGCAGTTCACGGGCAAGAACTACTTTCTCTAATAAGTCTTTTTTAATGTCATCGGTAGCAGCTTTAACAGATCTTTTCCATTCTTCGGGTGAAACTTCTACAGCTTTTGTCCGCTCTGGCAAGCGAAGGTCTCGCTGTGAATAGTTTAAAATCTTTTCACGGTGGTCAGCAATCTGATTAACGATTTGCTGTTGATGATCCTCTGGGAAAATCAACACGTTTGTTGTGAGAAACGATTGACCATTTTTATTCGTTAAAAGGTAGGCTGGAATCGTCATTTGACTATCCGGAAAAGCTTCCCAAGGCGATGACTCCCCCTGTTGAGGATCAAAGCTGAACCCACCTAATGCAACAATTCCAGTTCCCTTTTCGCCATACCGGTTATAAATAACAGCATGTTCGCGAATTTCATTCCAAAGGGATTGAACCTCTCTAAATCGACGTTCATTTGTCGCAAACAGTTTGCTAGCCGTACCAATACCCACCAAGGTGAAATCCTCTTCAGCACTTTTCCAAAACAAACGGTGATCATCGACTGCTTGACCATTGTCCATGAACTGGTAAGGGTCGTTATAGTCAATCTGATCGACTACGCTTATCAACTGCGGCTCTTTATACTGGCGAGCTTTTGCAATAGCTTCGCCGATAATCTCCTCTATTTGAGATGTCTTTGTATGAAGCATAAAAATTTCCTCCCATTCATTTAGGGACGTTCTAACTATATCTGAATGATTTTCGTATCATTATGAAGTCTCTAAACGTGCATCTCTCTCTATTTTATTCTCTTTTT
>NZ_JRNX01000462.1 GCF_000786645.1 Halobacillus sp. BBL2006 | reverse complement strand
CTAATTCTTTTTGTGCAATCATTAGAGCTGCGGTTGTACCGGTAAAACCAGCTCCAACAACTGCGAATTTATTGCGCTTGAATGCCATGGTTGTTCCTCCTAATTAATTCGCTTCACTTTCTTGTTTGGTTTCCTCTTTTGCAGAGCTTGTTGAGGACGTTTTCTTTCTGCGTGCCGGTGCAGCCTTTGGTTTCGGTTTTGGCTCACTCGCCTTGGATTCAGGATTCACACTTTCTTTGCCGTCTTTTTGCAAAATACTGCCTGTCCCCTCGTCTGGATGTGGGATGACGTGATAACCTACGAGTTCTCCAACACGGTTCACCGCTTCTTTTCCAGCGTCGACAGCCGCTTGAACGGCACTTACATCGCCTTCTACAAGTACTGTCACCAAAGCCGCATCGATTTTCTCCTGCTTTACGAGCGTGACATTGGCTGCTTTCACCATCGCATCTGCTGCTTCAATCGATCCAACAAGTCCTCTCGTTTCAATCATGCCTAATGCTTTAGCCATTGTGACCACCCCTTTCTACTTCGACTGAATCTACAATCCCAATAATCAATGCATCAATAGGTATAGCCGACCCATCTTGGAGATGAGAACTTGCACTGCCTTTCGTTACCATAACCTTGTCTCCTACTCCAGCTCCAATACGGTCAACTGCTACAAAAGTCGGTTCTTCTGGAGTATTCTCTGAACGATCTGGTTTTACGACTAAAAACTTCAGTCCTATCAGACCGTCTTCTTTTCTTGTAGCCCAAATATTTCCGATCACTTCGCCTACAATCATACTTCCTGCCCCCTACAACTCCTCGATAGAAATAGTGATATTGGCATCTCTTGCTGTATCCCTTGCTAGAGGAGTAATAATGGTTTTCTGTGATATGTGAATGTCGCTGTATGGCCACCTGGTTATTTCATCTTGTGTAAGCAGCTTTCCATCGAAATAAAAAGGTGAGCCATTTTTATTATTAGGAGGAGTAAGAACTTCATCTTCTTTTAAAATAGATACATGATATGAACGTAATTCCTTCTCGTAATTCCGCATTTTTCCAAGGTAAGGAGCCGGGATCTTTTCTGGCTGAGTGTGAATCCATTCCATTGAGCGATCAAGAATAAAATGGATCGCTACTCCGCTGCTCATTAACTTTGCAAACCAGTGACTTTCAGGAGTATCCGTTATACCCATAGCGCTTTTAACGAACAAATCCTGATCTACCTGAGGAAAAACAGCTTGGGAAATGGTTTCAGACTCATCCAGATGATCTAAATCTACCCACTCCAACAGCCAGTTCGTTTCCAGATTTATGATTGCATTGTCCTTACTTTTATTTGCTTGAACCACGTGAAGCACGGGTTTATTCTTATTCTGGAAAACGTTCTTCTCTTTCAAAACTTCAGCAACGATTTTTTCAATGAGCTGTTTATCATACATAAGAGGGCTCCACCTTTTTTAGCGACCCTTTTTGCCCTGTTTGAATTAATCCGGCATTGGCTTCATCTGTATCAATGTGCATTTCTAACCGATATTTTTCAGAGACACGAATAATCGTTTTTGAAAAACTAACTTCACGCCCCGGATTACTTACGGTAACTTCAACCACCTGCCCGTCTTTCACCTTAAAATTGTCCGCATCTTGAGGACTCATATGGATATGAGCTTGAGCGATAATTAATCCTTCCTCTAGATAAATGCTTCCTTTCGGACCGATGATGGTGACAGGGCTGGAGTTTTCTGTGTGACCAGATTGCCTTATAGGTGGCTTCAATCCTAATTTAAATGCATCTGTTTGGCTCACTTCTACTTGAGAAGAAGAACGAAGCGGCCCTAAAATCCTTACTTTTGGAATACTCCCTTTCGGACCTGCTACAGTCACTGTTTCATTAGCTGCAAACTGACCTGGCTGGGATAGTGGTGCCTTTTCGCTCAGTTCGTACCCTCGCCCAAATAGAATTTCCAGACTCTCTTTATTCAAATGACAATGTCTAGCTGAGACCCCTATGGGGACCTCACTAGACGTGTCTTCTTTTTCTAAGTGTTTCATAACTTCTTCTACTATCGATTGTAAATCTTGTCGACCCATTTGATTCCCTCACTTTCCTCACCTGTTCATGATGAACAGGAAAGTAGATAACAATGATCTAGTTATTGAGGTGCGTCGATTTTAGGCAAAATGCTCTCAAGTTCGTTGTGTGGGCGAGGGATAACGTGTACGGATTTAAGTTCGCCAACTCTTTGAGCAGCAGCGCTTCCAGATTCCGTTGCAGCTTTTACAGCCCCTACATCACCACTAACTAAAATCGTAACGATTCCTCCACCTACGTGAATTTTGCCAACCAGATTAACATTTGCTGCTTTCACCATTGCGTCTGCTGCCTCTACAGATGCTACTAAACCTTTCGTTTCGATCATTCCTAGTGCGCCATTAAGTGCCATTGTATATTCCTCCTAAGGGTTTTTTTAATATTTTTGTAGAACTTTACTCACAATTGCTGATACCGTTTGTGCATCTACTTCATCCGTATCTACTTTTTTCAATACTTCTGAAATCACTTTTTCTACATCATTTTCTTCTTTAGAATTTTTTTCTTTTCTTGGTGCTGTTGCAGATGGCTTCGGAATTTTCACTTCTTTTACTCCATAAGCTAACCGCTTAATATTAATGAGGTGACGGGTCGTAATGTTGTCAGATGTAATGTTTCCTCCATAAGACCCGCAACCCAGAGTCAGTGAAGGTTTCAGGTTGGTCGTTGCCCCCACAGCTCCTATACTTGAAAGTGTATTGACCATTAAACGTGAGACGGGCATTTCTTCACCAAACATTCTCGCAATTTGATCATCATTTGTGTGAATTGCCAAACTATGACCACGGCCTCCCAAATTCAATAACTCCAAACATTGCTCTTTGGCACGCTCTACATTGTCTACCGTATATAAAGCGAAGATCGGAGATAATTTTTCAAGTGAAAAAGGAACATCCTTTCCAACTCGGTCTTCTTCTGCTATTAAGAGCCTTGTATCGTCAGGCACGTCTACGCCAGCCATTGCTGCTATTTTTGTTGCTGGACGGCCCACAATTTTCGGGTTCAATTTACCTGGAGACGGTGAGATCAGCTTTGCCACCTTCTCTTTTTCGATCCCTTCCAGGAAATAGGCTCCATTATTTTTTAATTCACGAATCGCCATTTCTTTAATGTTTTGATCAATGACGATTGCTTGTTCAGTAGCACAAATCGTGCCATTATCAAATGTTTTACTA
>NZ_JRNX01000461.1 GCF_000786645.1 Halobacillus sp. BBL2006 | reverse complement strand
TATTTTCTTTTTTTTCTGAAAAGAATGTCGAATTAATTGAATAAAAAGAAAAATGTGAATATAATTGGAATGTATTAACAGAGAAAGGGGCGAAAGTGATAGGTTAATAGTCTTTTATGGAAAAAAACTGAGGAGGATGTCATTTGAACATGAAAAAAGGCTTGATTGTGTTCTTTATTTTTCTACTAGCCTTTTCGAACACGGCTTTTGCAACGACGGGCAGTACCGCGAAGGGCGTTCGTGATGGTCAGCAAAAGGTTAACGTGACGAAAGGTGATTTTCAGAAGGATTTTAAAGAAAAAACGTATGAAAAAGATGAAGAAGTTCGTGTCATTGTCGAATTAAAAGATAAACCAGTCATTTATTCAGCTCAAAGCTTAGGGAAAAGCTATAGTGAACTATCCGAATCTAATAAGGAGAAATTGCGTAAAGCTGCCCTGGATGCTCAGAGCGAAGTGAAGCAATCGATCAATCAAAAATCGATCGCCATGGACTTTAAAGAAAGCTTCACAACCGTTCTTAACGGCTTCAGTGGTACCGTTAAATATGGTTCAATCAAAATGATAGAGAAACTAGATAATGTCGGGAAAGTACATATCACTCACGAATACGAGCGTCCGACAGAAGACCCTGAAATGCTTTATAGTAAAGAGCTTGTCAATGCCCAAAAAACTTGGCAGGACTACGGCTATAAAGGGGAAGGGATGACGGTCGCTGTCATCGATACCGGTATCGATCCAGATCATAGAGATATGATACTCAGTGACGAAACCGATCCTGAACTGAGTAAGGAAGAGGTCAATGCTTTAACAGGAGAAGACGGCTTGAAAGGGAAATACTTTACTGAGAAAGTTCCTTATGGTCATAACTATGCCGACGATAATAATACAGTATTAGACCTTGGTCCAGATGCCAGCGAGCACGGCATGCACGTCTCCGGTACGGTAGGAGCGAATGGCGATGAAGATAACGGCGGCATCAAAGGGGTAGCTCCAGAAGCCCAAATCTTAGGGATGAAAGTTTTTGGTAACGACCCTGAAATGCCTTCAACGTATGGAGACATTTACATCAAAGCCCTTGATGATGCGATTGTACTTGGTGCAGACGTCATCAACATGAGCTTAGGTTCAACGGCAGGCTTTGTTAACGAAGACGATCCTGAACAGCGCGCGATTGCGAACGCAGTAGATAACGGCGTGATGATGTCGATTTCTGCAGGCAACTCCGCGAGACTTGGAGAAGGGTTCTACCCGACCTACGCACAAGACCCTGACTACGGAGTGGTAGGAGCACCTGGGATTACACCAGAATCCTTGCAGGTCGCAGCATTCGAAAATTCTTACTTGAATCTTAGTGCCTTTAATCCAAAAGTAGATGGAGAAGATATGGATCCTATTCCATTCCTATCTGCAAGCAGTGTGTCTCCAGATACTTTGGAAGGATATCAAGAAGTCGTTTATGCAGGTTTGGGACGAGTGCCGGGAGATTCAACGGCGAGCCCAGAAGCGAATGATTTTGAAGGTGTCGACGTCGAAGGAAAAATTGCTTTAATTTCACGTGGAGAAACACCTTTTGTTACGAAAACATTGAATGCACAAGAACGCGGAGCGGTTGGTGTTATTATCTACAACAATGTCGATGGATACATCAGTATGGCCACAAGCGGGGAAATTAAAATTCCTCAACTGTCCATCTCTAAAGAAGATGGAGTGATGTTAGCGGAAAAACTTCAAAATGATCAAAAGGTAGAGATTGCTTTTGAAGGCGAAGAAGTGAAGACGAAAAACCCTGAAGCAGGAAAAATGTCTTCCTTCACATCTTGGGGTGTAACACCAAACTTGAACTTTAAGCCTGAAATCACCGCACCGGGTGGAAACATTCTTTCTACCCTGCAGGATGATGAATACGGCATGATGAGCGGCACATCAATGGCAGCTCCTCACGTATCCGGTGGCTCAGCGCTAGTCTTACAGCGTGTGGATGAAGAGTTCAAAGCTACGGGTGCTGAACGCGTAGGAATCGCGAAAAACATCCTAATGAACACATCTGTTCCACAAGTGGACAAAGGTACAGATAACGAAGATGGTTTGTATTATTCTCCTCGCCGAATGGGAGCCGGATTGATGGATCTTTACGCAGCGATGGAAACACCTGTTATGGCAACAGAAAAAGAAACAGGTGTCGGTAAAGTCGCTTTGAAAGAAATGGGCGACAAAGAATCCTTTACGCTTGAACTTGAAAACGTAAGCGATGAGAATGCTGTCTATAACGTAAAAGGTTCTGTGCAAACAGACCTTGTAGACATCTTTGAGTTTGGTACCTTTAATTTTGCAGAAGCGAATCCGATCTACAAAAAAGGAACAAAAGAATTCCCGATTGATATCACTTCTCCGAACGGAAGCGAAGTCGAAGGGGATTATCAAGTTGTTGTTCCGGCTAACTCTACGGTCGAAGTCAACGTATCACTTGACTTAGAGAATGTTGTCGATGGGTATAAAGGTCTTTCTCCAGAAAAACTATTTGAGAATGGACACTTTGTGGAAGGTTTCGTATCCTTCACAGACCCTAATGATACCAACCCTGAGCTGAACGTTCCTTACGTTGGCTTCCATGGTAAATGGGATCAAGCACGTAATGTTGACGCAACAATCTACGAAGATCCAAGCAAGATTTTCTACGGGGAAACAGCTCTACTTTCCTTGGATGGACAGATTCTAGGTGTTGACCCGCTGCTAGCTGAAGATGCAACGCTTGCAGGTTCTGAAGAGCACGTCGGATTCTCTCCAAACGGTGACGACT
>NZ_JRNX01000460.1 GCF_000786645.1 Halobacillus sp. BBL2006 | reverse complement strand
AACTAAATTTAAAAGCCTCTCAAGAGTTTATAAACTCTTGAGAGGCTTTTAATTTATTCTTAAATAATCAGCCACTTATAATCTAGATGAATACAGATGTAGATCTTTAGTCAGCAGCTAATAACATGGGGAGAATCCATGGAAAAAAATTCTAAGTCTACGATTGTTTATATGCTTTAGTAGTCCCCAAGGGGCATTAAAGACTAAAGTGAAAGGGCGAGATAAGTATCAATAAGATGCCAGAATTCCTTTACACTTTTGTGATATAGTCGTTCATGTAATTGAGGATTAGATGATGGATCACTTCCTGATTGTGTTGTCGATAATTTTGCTTATGATAAAGAAAAAGGAGAACAAGTGGAAGTGGTGTGTCCTTTTTGTGAAGCACGATGGACATAGCGAAAGACGCCCCAAGAGACTAACCGATGCTTGGGACGGGGAGAAGGCGCGTTAGCGCTTTTATTCTTGTTATTCTAATGCATTCTCTTTAACGTATATAGAGACGGTAGAGCTTTTCACACGGAACTGCCCGAAGCCGTCCTTTGTAATTTTTACGCGTGAGGGATGGTTACCTGTTATGTCTATCCAGATTTGTCCAGCGAGTTTTTTTCCGACATACATGCGTTTTTTTCCATCATCACCATTAGTCATGACTACGGCACACCCTGATCCTGGAAAGTCCGAGACGCCTTTTCTCACCCAACCAATTGTATTTCCATGATCAAAATAGTCTTTTTGGTCACCGTAAGCGTAATGATATCTTGCATCTAAGATCGGATCAATTATATCTTTTTTACCTTGGATCGGATTTTCACCATTTATACCAATATAGTCTCCGTAAAACACGCATGGATAACCATCTTTACGAAGGAGGATGAGGGCATATGCCAAAGGTTTGAACCAGTCTTCCACCCAGGACTCCAAGGCTTCTTGAGGCTGCGAATCATGATTATCAACAAATGTTACTGCGTTCGTTGGATGAGTACCAACAAGGGTGTCTTCAAAAATTTTACTTAAATCATAATTACGACCAACCAGTGAAGCCTCGTGAAAGTGATAATGAAGACTTACATCAAATAAATCAATTTCGTAATCTACATAGTTTAAGAAGTTTTGACATGCTTCTAGGTCTGGCTTCCAAAACTCACCTACAAAATAAAAATCTTTTCCAAATTTCAAACGCATGGCATGAACAAAAACAGAGATGAATTTATGATTAATATGTTTAATCGCATCTAGCCGAAGGCCGTCGCATGTGGTTGTGTTAATAAACCATTCACCCCAGTAAAGCATTTCTGCTTGTACGGCTGGATGGTGGTAATCAATGTTAGCGAACATGAGATAATCATAGTTTCCAAATTCTTTATCAACATGTCTATTCCAGCGTTTATTGTCTCCTAATATTTGATAAATACCAATTCTATCTTCGTTGGCATCATAGTCCGTGCCGTTAAAATGGTAATGGGACCATTTAAAGGAGGAATGTTTCCCGTTTCGTGCAGGGAATGAAAACTTTGTCCATCCATCGATTTCAAAGGGCTCAGAGACCACTCTATATCGATCATTAGGATCTACTTCGATCACTTCAAAGCGCTCCGTATCATCGGCACCGGCTTTATGATTCATGACAACATCTGAGTAAACTTGAATTCCTACATTTTTACAAGCGACTATGCCTTCTAAGAGTTCTTGCTTCGTTCCGTATTTCGTACGAACTGTACCCTTTTGATCAAACTCGCCTAAGTCGTAATTATCATAAATT
>NZ_JRNX01000459.1 GCF_000786645.1 Halobacillus sp. BBL2006 | reverse complement strand
CGTCTTCCCCGCGGAAAGCGACCGGTTTCCACGGCCCCCATCCTTCATCACAAAAGTCTCGAAACTGAGTCTTCAACAATCGGGTGCTATTATAAAATAAGAAAATGTTATGAAGGCTTATAAAATATTGGATTAAAAATTGAAAACCCGTATTTTCAAAATGAAAATACGGGTGAAAGATTATCCTTCTTTTTTTGATAACTGTAAAGCCTTTTTGAAGTCTTTTAGAGAAGAGGACTTTCCGTACATCAGTACCCCTCCACGATAGACTCTTGCACCGACAATACCAAGCAGAACAATGGAAGCCACCAGTATCGATAGCGATAAGATAATTTCCCAAACGGGTATATCAAGCATTCCAACACGCAGAAACATAATTAAAGGCGTAAAGAATGGGATGTAAGAACTTATTGTTATGAACGTGGCATCTGGCACACTTAAACCGAAAACAGCAATCATGAATGCAGCTACTACAAGCATCATCATTGGGGCAACAATCTGCTGAGCATCTTCCAAGCGGCTGACGAGCGAACCGAGCATAGCAGCAAGAGTGGCGTAGAGCAAGTATCCAAGGACAAAGAAAACAACGGCGTAGACAATTGTACTTCCTTGTACCTCTGTAAAACCGAATGAATCCAACAAAGAAGCATTATCGGAATTCATCGCTTGCTGGATACCGAAATACCCTACAAGCAACAGTATAGTAAATTGGGTTAATCCAACTAATGCAATTCCAATGATTTTCGCAAACATTTGTGAAACGGGAGAAACGCTCGAAATCAGTATTTCCATCACGCGGCTCGATTTTTCAGTAGCAACTTCAGTGGAAATCATGTTGCCGTACATCATGACGGAGAAATACATGAAGAACAACATCACGTAGACAAGCCCTCGCGTCTGACTCAATTCCTCTGCTGATTTTGCACTTTCTTCCAGAGCGACTAGATCAAATGCCACAGGAGAGGAGATTTTTTGAATGGTTGATGGTGACACCTCAGCATTTTCCGTCACGATTCCAACTTTTACTTGTTGAAGAGCTTGACGGATGGGCTCACTATCTCCGGTGTTGGCAATTTGATTCGCATAGTAGGTTCCTTCAGGCAACCCCTCTTGCCCTTCTTTAATTTCCACGACTGAATGGAACGTCCCTGCTTCTACTTCTTCCTTCGCTTTTTCTAAACTTCCGTCAAAGGATTCGAGCGTATAATTTTCATTGGTTGCAAGCACTTGCTCCAGCGATTGGAACCACTCTTCATTGTCAGTGACAACAGCCACTTGTTTTTCCTCGTCACCTCCGCCGAATTTTTCTATTATGGTTTGAAGATTTGTCAGAGCAAAGACTAAGACAACCGTTAGTATTGTGGTGATAAGGAAAGACTTGGATTTCACACGGTTCATATAAGTATGGGCGAGCATAATAAAGAATTTATTCATAGGAAGCACCTACTTTTTCTATGAAAATATCATTCAGGGTCGGCTCTTCTAAATTAAAAGTACGGACAAATCCTTTTCCAGAAATTTCTTGAAAGATATCCTGGGAAACCTCTTCATTAATGATTTGGAGTTCACATCCGTCGGATAACGCTTTGTACTTCGTCACTCCAGAAACACTTTCTAAAAAGCGGGTATCGAATTCAGCGTGGACTCGCACGTTTTTCTTTCCGAATGAACGTTTGATTTCTTTTAGACGCCCATGCACTACCGGTGTACCATGATGCAAGATGCACAAATGCTCACATAACTCTTCGACATGTTCCATTCGGTGGGAAGAAAACACGATCGACGTGCCGGATTCCTTCAAATCCACCACAGCTTCTTTTAGCATTTCCACGTTAACGGGATCCAGACCAGAGAACGGTTCATCTAAAATCAATAACTTCGGTTTATGCAGCACGGCAGATATGAATTGAATCTTCTGCTGATTTCCTTTCGACAGCTCTTCTACTTTCTTATGTTTATAATCAGGAACTTTAAATCTTTCCAGCCAGTAATCTAATTCTTTTATGGACTCCGATTTTGGCATTCCTCTCAACTTAGCAAGGTAAACAAGTTGATCTTGAACTTTAAGTTTTGGATACAACCCCCGCTCCTCTGGCAAATATCCGATTAAGTGGCTTTGACCATATCCGATCTCACCGTCATTCCAGGAGATTGAGCCTTCTGTTTGATCAAGCAGCCCCAGGATCATCCGAAACGTGGTTGTTTTTCCAGCACCATTGGCACCTAGAAAACCAAATATTTGTTTCTCTGGGATTTCCAATGACAAGTGGTCCACAGCAGTAAATGAACCGAATTTCTTTGTAACGTTATGTAAGCGTAAAGTCATTCATTACACTCCTCTCTTCTCAATCTTTGAATACGCAGAAACTCATTCAAACGTTTCATTTTTTATAAAACTTTTTCTATTAAGCAGGATTTTACCGTACATTCACCAAAGATAGTACAATGAATACATATTCATATCAGGGAGGCTCACCAATGAAAACATACTTTCTTACTGTATTTGAAAAAGATGGAACGAATGTATTAGACGACTCTTTCCAAGCTGAGAATGATGATCAGGCTAAAGAGATCGGAACTAAAAAACTGGAAGAGCAGGGCTTCAGTGAACATACACATCGCTGCGTCGCTCCAGAAGGTCACCTCGTCTTATTCCATCGATAAAAAAAGTCGCGCCAACTGGCGCGACTTTTTACTTTCCTTGAAAGTTGGGTTTTCTTTTTTCCATGAATGCCGAAACACCTTCTTTATGATCATTCGATTGCCTTAGCTCCCATTGAGCCTGGCGTTCCTTTGAGAGATATTGCAAAAGCTTGTCAACGCCGTACTGATGATAAATTTGTTTTGTTTTAATCATCGACTGCAATGGTCGTCGGCTCCATTTTCTTGCGATCGTAGCAACTTCTTCATGAAATGATTCGTTTATAACAATATCGACAAGTTTATGATCATACGCTTCCTTCGCTTTCATTTGCTGTCCTTCCCAGGCAAATTGTTTCGCCAGGTGTGTCCCCAGGCGTTCCTGCAGCCAAAAATGTCCGCCTCCATCAGGTACAAGTCCGATTCCAATAAAATTCATCGAAATAGTCGTGTCTGCTTCAGCTACGACGTAATCAGCAGCTAATGCAATGCTCAGACCAAGTCCTACTACGGGACCATGAACTGCTGAAATGACGATTTTCGGCATTGTATAGAGAGTCGTCACAATGGTTTCAATATCATCCATCACTTGATCATATTTCTTACCTTCCTCTACCTCTTGCATCATTGTGATATCTCCGCCGGCACAGAAGCCTTCTCCATCACCAGAAAGGACCACCACTTGGGCCTCATACTCTTTGACTTGTTCGACAGCTTGAGCAAATTCCGCCAACATCTCTTTATTAAGAGCATTGTATTTTTCACCGCGCGCTATCTTCAAATAGACCACATTTTCATTCTCTTCTATTTTAAAGAAATTCATTCTCATACCCCTTTATAAAAAATGATTTTATCTCTTTTAACATTTTCTGCGGTTGGAAGACAATTTCCTGCAAGAATCGAAGAAAAGTGAAGAGGGGCTGAGAAGATTTGAATCGAACAAATCATAGAAGAATAAGCTTCGGCTGTATGGAACGGGTGACCTCTCTTATGGATTAATAAAAGACAATAGTTTTACTATTAAGATAAGAAAATGGAGCATAAAGGTTATTCAACAACCGTGCAGAATTGTGGAAGACTGGATTTCGAGATACTTTCGGTTTCGTTGCTAAATACGGATTAGGATTGGGTGGGAAAC
>NZ_JRNX01000458.1 GCF_000786645.1 Halobacillus sp. BBL2006 | reverse complement strand
CAAAACAGGAAAAAAAGCAAAGAAAAGCTTCCAAGCCTTCTAAAAAGTCTTCTTTTTACTGGTTCGGAATGATACCCTTTGCTCTGAAAATGATTCGCCGTAAAATAAAGACATCTAATCATTGATATTCAAAAAAACCGTTCATTAAGAAAATGAACGGTTTTTTTGTGAAATCCGACTTAAGTTCATAGTATCCATTACTATTAATTAGATATCGCTGTGTTTTCGGTGTATTCCAAGATCTTCTGACTGGTTTGTTGTGAGATATAAAAGAGTCCACCATTAACAACCTCGACTTGAACACGTGGACGGTAGCGTTTGTCTATTTGCTCTTGTTCTTTCGTAAAAAGATCAAGTCCAATATCTTCGGACTCAAAGAATGAGTTCAGAAGTTCTCTTTCCTGGTCCAGCTGATGCAAAGAGAGGATGGCCCATTGGTCATCAAGAGAGCGTGTGTAGCTTTCAATGTATTGTTCGATTCTTCTGTAAGCACTTCTGATTCCTATAACGGGTGTCATTGGAAAGGTATAATCGGAAACAGTTGGGTGAAAATTTATATTCCGGATTCTTTCCATCATACCGTTTAAAAGAGAGCCGTGAATGAGGTTCAAGCCAATAGATATTCTCTCGTCTTTTGCTTGCTTACCTCTATAATGCAGCAGGAGATTAACAACCAGCCATGGGGTCATGGCACGATTTTGCACAGGTTGGTCGATCATTTCATAAAGACGCGACGTTTTTCCTTTTTTCATTGCTGCCTTATAGATGGTATGAAGCTTAGGAGTTCCCGCGTGGAGATAGATTCCTTTCTTTTCTTCACGGTCAGTATGAGTGAATGTCAATTGCATAGGTTCGCCGCTGCGGTTCATCTTTTTCATGTAGTGCCAGTAAAAAGGACGATTCATTATTTCTTCATCCATCTCAGCGGTCAATTGAATTTTTAAGTGCGAGTTACTTTGCTCGGTTATCGAGCATCCATAGGATAAGAAAAAGTTACGGACAAAATCAAAATAAGGATTCGTGTTCAACTTGACTCCCTCTTTTCATTAATGGAGTACTCTACATAACTCACTAAGTTTTTCAATTTTATATCTATTTCTCCTTGGCTTTCTGACTGGCGTAAAATCGATTGGATTTGTTGGTCGAAGGATCCACCGGGAATTCGTTCCAATATATGATCCAAATCACCAACCGCATTTTTGAACATCTCAATTTTCTCATAAAGCATTTTCATAATATGATCCTCGATCGTATCCTCGATAGCAAAATTGAAAATTTTAACGTCTTGCTCCTGGCCGAAACGGTGAATACGGCCAATTCGCTGTTCTAATCTCATCGGATTCCAAGGAAGGTCGTAATTGATCATTTGATGGCAGAACTGAAGGTTAATTCCTTCTCCGCCTGCTTCCGTTGCGATCATCACTTGAGCATTGTTTTTGAAGAGCTGTTTCATCCAGTCTCGTTTACTTTTATTAAATTTCCCGCTGAAGGGAACAGATGATATCCCATGCTGTTGTAAATACCATTGTAAATAAAATTGTGTCGCTCTATATTCGGTGAAAACTATAAATTTTCCATTGGATTTCTCAATAATTTCCACCATCCGCTTAGCTTTGATGTGATGGGGAAGCTGTCCAAGTTGTTCGATAAAGTAGTCGTAAAGCTCTGCTCCTCGTTCACTTGCCTGTCCCCTCATCTGCTTTAAGGACATAAAACAAGCTTCTCTTGAGGAACATAGTTCTTTCGCTAAAGTTAACCATGTGAAAGAAGGGTGGTCGGACTTCAGGGTTTCAAGCTCTTTATAAAGTTTCTTTTCTTCATCCGTGAAAGACAAACGCACGTTGGTAACGATGCGTTTAGAGGAGTCTAGACCTGTGTCTTTTCTGCGATTACGAATCATTACCTTTCCAACTAAAGAGTGGATATGTTCTATATCCTCGTCTCTTTTAGTGTTAGATTGGTATTTTTTCTTGAAATCAGTAAGATTACCAAGGTAACCAGGCTGCAGGATCGAAACTAAATTAAATAAGTCACTCAGTTTATTTTGAATAGGGGTTGCCGTCAGCAATAAGCAATAGGTCTTCTTCAGAGATTGAACGAATTGATAGTTTTTGGTTTGATGATTCTTCAGTTTATGAGCTTCATCAATGATGATGAGGTCATATGGGATAGAAAGGATCTCCTGTCTATGAGATTCTCGTTTGGCCATGTCGATGGAAGTTACGGTTACATCCCAATCTTTCCAGGATGCTTGCTTTTTTCTAGGGGAGGCAGCTTGAATATAAAATTTTTCGTTAAGTTCCTGAACCCATTGATTCACAAGAGATGCGGGAGTCAAAATAAGTATTTTCCTTGCCACACCGCGAATCATATATTCTTTCACAATCAGACCGGCTTCTAGTGTCTTTCCTAGTCCTACCTCATCTGCAAGAATCGCTCTTCCGTTCATTTGGTGGACGACTTTTTCCGCAGCATCGATTTGGTGATCCAAGAAATCGACGTGAGGTAAATGATCTAACGCTAATAACCCATCAAACCGTGGTACAGTATTAAATCCAGCTGCTTCATAAGCAAGCTTAAACCCATCCCAAGTAGACAATTTTTCAGGATGGTCGAGATCGTCAGTCAGTGTATTTATGAATGATTGGTCATGTTGTATTTTGATCATGTCCATAAACCCCCATCAATTCTGGCTATCCTTGTGCAAAGATTGAGAATTATTCTAGAATTTCCATGTCAAATTATTTATTCCCTATGATATAATGAACGGGAATAATAAAGAGTGCACCCATACGTTACGATTTAGTATGTCCAACTAAATCTTAGAAAATACGAAAGCGAATGACTGCAGGGGGAGAGTCTACGTATGTAGCGCCGAAGGAGCAAGCATCTATTGTGAATCTCTCAGGCAAACAGACCTCTGTAGGACGCAACTCTGGAGAGAGTTTACACTGAGTAAACCACCCAAGAAGCAAGCGGCTGCAAGGGCTACATAAGGGTCGTGAAACTTTCTGGTGAATGGACAGAGACTCCCGTTACGATTAACGGTGGAGTCTCTTTTTTTATGGGAATAAAAAAGTCTTGAAGGAGTGAAGAGGATGTCTGATTTGAAACGCACCCCGCTATATCATGAGTATAAGAAACTCGGTGCTAAAACCATTGATTTTGGAGGATGGGACTTACCTGTACAGTTCTCAAGTATCAAGGAAGAACATGAAGCAACACGTACTCGTGCGGGACTATTTGATGTTTCCCACATGGGAGAAGTTTTGGTTCAAGGGAAGGGTAGCTTTGGTTTCTTGCAAAAGATGCTGACGAACGATATTTCGAAGTTGGAGCCTGGGAAAGCTCAGTACACCATTATGTGCTACGAAGATGGCGGAACCGTTGATGACCTGATTGTTTATAAACTGGAAGAATCCAAGTACTTGCTGGTGGTAAATGCGGCCAATCGTGAAAAAGATTTTAAATGGTTGAAAAAGCATCAAGTAGAAGACGTCCATATGGAGGATGTTTCTGATGACTACGTACAGCTCGCTCTTCAAGGGCCTGCAGCTGAAGAAGCTTTACAAACGCTCACTGAAACGGACTTATCAGAAATTAAATTCTTCCGCTTCAAATCTGACGTGACTTTCAAAGGTGTGAAAGATGGAGGAATTGTTTCCCGTACCGGATATACGGGGGAAGATGGTTTTGAAATTTACTTACCATCCGGTTCTGGCGCCGACCTTTGGCAGGCGATCTTGGAAGCTGGACAGCCACATGGAGTTAAGCCGGTAGGACTAGGCGCACGTGATACTCTTCGTTTTGAAGCTAATTTAGCTTTGTATGGTCAAGAACTTAGTAAAGAAATTACTCCTATTGAAGCTGGTCTGAATTTTGCCGTTAAGGTAAATAAAAAGGAAGACTTTATCGGGAAAGAGGTCTTGAAAAAACAAAAAGAAGAGGGACCCTCTCGTAAACTGGTAGGAATCGAAATGATTGATAAAGGCATCCCTCGAACCCACTACGCAGTCCTTGATGGTGAGGTGGAAATAGGGTTTGTTACAACAGGTACACAATCTCCTACCCTAGGTAAAAATGTAGGATTAGCCTTGATTGATAAAGAGTACACAGAACTAGGCACTGAGGTAACCGTTCAAGTCCGTAAAAGGAAGTTGAAAGCTAAAGTGGTAGCAACACCTTTTTATAAACGATAAAGAACCAGGGGGGACATACGAATGGAATTTCGTTACTTACCAATGACGGAAAGTGATAAAAAAGACATGCTAGACCGTATCGGTGTGCAATCATCTGCGGAATTATTTTCAGATATTCCCGAATCCATTCGCTTCAAGGGCGATTTAGACATTAAGCCGCCTCGAAACGAATTTCAATTAATGAAGGAACTGACTGAGATGGCTGGACAAAATGTGAATGTAAAATCACATACCTCCTTTTTAGGTGCAGGTGTGTACGATCATTATATCCCTTCCATTGTGGACCATGTCATTTCTAGATCAGAATTTTATACAGCTTACACACCCTATCAGCCGGAAATTTCTCAAGGAGAACTGCAGGCTATTTTTGAGTTCCAAACGATGATTTGTGAATTGACAGGTATGGATGTTGCTAATTCATCTATGTATGATGGCGGAACAGCTCTCGCAGAAGCCGTAAACCTTTCTGCTGGTCAAACGAAAAAGAAAAAAGTGCTTGTCTCTAAAGCGATCCACCCGGAATCATTGGCTGTCATTCACTCTTATGTAAAAGGACCTGGAGTCGAAGTGGTAGAAATTGAACACAAAAATGGGTTAACGGATCTTGAACATTTAGAGCAAGAGTTGGATGAAAATACTGCAAGCGTTGTTGTCCAATATCCTAACTTCTTCGGTCAAATTGAACCTCTTGACCAAGTCAGGAAAATTGTTGATTCACAGAAAAAGACGATGTTGATTGCTTCCAGTAATCCACTCGCTCTTGGATACTTAACACCTCCTGGTGAATTTGGAGCGGATATTGTAGTAGGTGACGCTCAAGTTTTTGGTATTCCAGCGCAATTCGGAGGGCCTCACTGTGGTTACTTCGCTACTACGAAAAAGCTTATGCGTAAAGTTCCAGGGCGTCTTGTCGGACAAACTGTTGACGAAGACGGTCGACGCGGTTTTGTTCTTACTCTGCAAGCCCGTGAACAACACATTCGCAGAGATAAAGCGACATCGAACATTTGCTCCAATCAAGCATTGAATGCTCTTGCATCTTCTGTAGCTATGTCGTCCCTTGGCAAACAGGGTCTTAAGAAGATGTCCTGGATGAATATACAGAAAGCATCTTACATGAAGAAACAGTTAGAAGCGCATGGCCTGGATGTCGCATTTGATGGTCCATTCTTTAATGAACTTGTTGTTCGTTTAGGAAAAGACGTCTCCCAAGTAAACAGAGACTTATTGGAAAAAGGTTTTATCGGCGGTTTCGATTTAGGTCAAACGGATGATCAGCTGAAAGGTCATATGCTCGTTGCTGTAACGGAGATTAGAACGAAAGATGAAATTGATCAATTTGCTAAGAAATTGGGGGATATGCATGGCTAAACAAGACTTTCCATTAATCTTTGAACTAAGTCAAGAAAGCCGTACAGGTTTCAGCTTGCCTGATCTTGACGTACCTGAAACTGATGTGGATGAGATGATTGGTGAGGCTTTTTTGAGACAAAGTGAACCAAATCTCCCTGAAGTAAGTGAACTTCAAATTATGAGACATTACACCGCACTCTCAAAAAGAAATCACGGGGTGGATTCAGGTTTTTATCCCCTTGGCTCATGTACAATGAAATATAATCCAAAAATGAACGAAGATGTTGCTCGATTAACAGGCTTCAGTCATATTCATCCATACCAATCAGTGGAGACGGTCCAAGGCGCCTTACACTTGATGTATGACTTGCAAGAGTCTCTGACATCGATTACTGGTATGCATACTGTTACTCTTCAACCTGCTGCCGGAGCGCATGGAGAATGGACCGGTTTGATGATGATCAGAGCTTATCACGAAGCAAATGGTGATTTTGAAAGAACAAAAGTAATCGTACCCGATTCAGCTCACGGAACTAATCCGGCATCGGCTACGGTTGCAGGCTTTGAAGCGGTCACCGTCAAATCAGATGAGCGTGGGTTAGTTGATTTAGAAGACTTGAAGAGGGTGGTTGACGATAAGACCGCCGCTTTAATGCTGACCAATCCTAATACGCTGGGACTTTTCGAAGAAGATATCGAAGAAATGGCATCCATCGTACATGATGCAGGTGGAAAGTTATACTATGATGGTGCAAACTTAAATGCAATTTTAGGGTATGCACGTCCTGGAGATATGGGATTCGATGTTGTTCATTTGAATCTTCATAAAACCTTTACGGGCCCACATGGCGGTGGAGGACCAGGCTCAGGGCCTGTAGGCGTCACGTCAGAATTGGAGCCGTACTTACCTAAGCCGATTCTAACGAAGCGTAACGAACAATATGTCTTCGACTACGATCGACCGAAATCTATAGGTCGTGTGAAGCCTTATTACGGTAACTTCGGAATCAATGTGCGTGCTTACACTTATATCCGTACGATGGGGCCGGAAGGTTTGAAGAAAGTAAGTGAATACGCCGTCATCAATGCCAATTATATGATGCGTCGTTTACAGGAAGAGTACGATTTGCCTTTTGACCGTCACTGTAAGCATGAATTCATCCTATCAGGGAAACGCCAAAAGAAACTAGGTGTTCGTACTCTGGATATCGCAAAACGTCTTTTAGATTTTGGTTATCATCCACCTACCATCTATTTCCCGATCAACGTAGAAGAAGCGCTTATGATTGAGCCGACTGAAACCGAATCGAAAGAGACTCTGGATGCTTTCGTAGATGCGATGATTCAAATCTCGAATGAAGCGAAGGAAGACCCTGAAATGGTTCAGGAAGCTCCTCATACCACTATTGTCAGTCGAATGGATGAAACGTTGGCTGCACGAAAGCCTGTTTTACGCTATTCAAAAGACTCTTAAAACGAAAGCCCGAAACTTTGAATGAGTTTCGGGCTTTCTATTGTTGAATTGGCTTTGTTATGCATTTGTCGTTTTCTAGATCTAAGGAAAATTGCATGAAAGAGGTTATTCTACTAAAGTGCAGTAATACGGAAGTCTTGATTCCAAGCTATTTGTGTGGTTTAGGGTTGTTGGGGAAGGAGTCGCTTTCCGTGGGCGTATGCTGGGCCTCATCGGGCTAGCCCTGTGGGGTCTCATCTAATCCGCTTATCCCACAGGAGTCTCCCCCTTAAAGTGGTCCCGGGTAACAGCTTCATTAAAAAGAAAGTAATAGAAGCGATCATGAATCGAGTAATGATTAAATAGAGAACTCGTACACCTATGTATTTTGCAATAATATACCTCCTTATGTGAATTACAAATATCATATCGATATATTTTATAAAATTCAAATAATTCTCAAAAATTAAAGAACCCGGAAAAATCCGAGTTCTTGTCTTTGAAATTTTTATTTTTTGGCCTTAATTTTACCTGTCCATTTCTTGAATCCGCCTTGAAGTACATTTAAATCTTTATAGCCTTTTTTATTTAGCATCATGGCCGCACGTGTAGATCTGGCTCCACTTTGACAGTAGAGATAGACAGGCTTGTCTTTGCGAATTTCAACGAGGCGATTGCGCATTTGAGATAGCGGTATATTTCGTGCGCCAAGAATGTGGCCGCCATCAAATTCATTAGGCTCTCGGACGTCAATCAATTGTGCTTTTCGGTATCCTTGTCGAAACTCCTCTTCTGTCAATGTGCTCATAATTTTCCTTGCTTTGAAGAATCTATACAAACCGAACACCACCAGCAGAACGGCAGCTCCGATCAAGATCCATAATTCCATCACAGTTTCCCCCCATTTCTCTATTCCTTAATCTATTATAGGAGGGAATCGTCAGCTTTTCAAAAAAAATTTTCTTGATTCATTTATTTTGACTCTAGCCATGAAGGGGTTTTAAAATAGTCAGAGTATGCAACCCACGAAAAAGGTAAACAGCGTAATAAAATCATATTTTTCCTCTTATTATCTTTGCTTCCCTGAGTAATCCTCATGATTATCTGATTGACAAATTTCTGCATGTTCGTTCAAAAACACAATATATAGAAAAAATATTTATATTAAACACAATATATTGATTAACATTTTGTAAATGTGGTATCTTACTAGTATTAACATACTTAGTTATTGATTTTTTAAGTGTAAAGGGAGAGGTTTACGATGCAGACAACAACATCCAGTGACGTCCATACAAAAATTAATTTAGAACGGTTGAACGCCGATATCCGTCAGTTCCCGCAAGTCCACGAAGTGACTTCTGATATGTCGATTACCCACAAAGGGGTATCGAGGCTGGTGATGCTTGATCGCTATGCGTTTAAAGACACAGAGAAGCTGACACTTTCCGAAGGAGATTTCGTTGTATTGACCGTTAAAGACGATCCGAAATTTCCGGCTCGCGGTTTCGGTTTC
>NZ_JRNX01000457.1 GCF_000786645.1 Halobacillus sp. BBL2006 | reverse complement strand
TTCAAAATCGATCTCCGCATGGCCGTGGGGGGCGTGATCATATCCGAATACAGGCAATAACCGCTTGATGCTAACTCCCGGTGTGTCAAGGGGCACAAGGACCATCGACTGTTGATCATACTTCGGGGCATCTGGATCTGTTTTCCCCATGAAGATAGCTACTTTACATCGAGGATCACCCGCGCCTGATGACCACCATTTACGGCCATTGATGACATATTCATCCCCCTGCCTTTCAATCCTGGCTTCAATGTTCGTCGCATCAGAGGAAGCGACATCAGGCTCCGTCATTGAAAAACATGACCGAATCTCTCCCTTCAAGAGAGGCTCAAGCCATTTCTCCTTCTGTTCCGCGCTTCCGTACTGGACAAGAACTTCCATATTCCCAGTATCAGGTGCATTACAGTTGAAGACCTCCGGACCGATCAATGAACGCCCCATCCATTCACAGAGAGGGGCATATTCTAAATTTGTCAATCCAGCCCCATATGTATCACCTGGTAAAAATAAGTTCCATAAGCCTTCTTCGCGGGCTTTTGCCTTTAATTCTTCCATAATCGGAGGAACAGCTGTCCACCGGGAATCTTGTTCATTCAATTGTTCTTCATAAACTTTTTCATTTGGAAAGACATATTCCTCCATAAAAGAATGAATCTGCTGCTGATATTTTTTCACTTTTTCGGAATAATCAAAGTTCACATTCTTCCTCCTTTCCTGTGAACATACCGAATAGTATGTAATCTTTATTCTATATGGATAATTCTGAAAATTCAACAAAAATGAGTGATCATTCATTTTACGCAGACTTTTTTCATAATCGAACTTCTTTTACATAGGTATGGAATGTAGGACATTATTTCGAGGGAGGAGATCGACATCATGAGTGAAAACAATAACAGCAACAAATCGTCCTCTAAGAACAAGGATGAAGGATTTATTAAAGGAGTCTCTAAAGAAGCCAATGATTTTGTTCATAACACCGTTGATACTTCAGGAAAAATCCTCAAATCTATTACTGGAGAGGGCGGCTTGATTGGAAAAACGATTGATTCGTCTGGAAACATTGTGAAAAAAGCTTCTGAAAAAGGGTCAGAAGCGATTGGGAAAACCGTCGATACTTCATCGAAGGCATTCAAGAATATTAAGGATAAAACCTTCAATAAAAAGAAATAAGAA
>NZ_JRNX01000046.1 GCF_000786645.1 Halobacillus sp. BBL2006 | reverse complement strand
AGGTCGTAAAACTTGTTGAAAAACTTCGAGAAGACGCAGAAGTCGAAGTAAAGATTTAAACAACAAACAGTCCGGAATCCGTTCCGGGCTGTTTTTCACATCACAGAACCCCCATCTAAGGAGGAGGAAGTAATCCTTAGATGGGGGTTCGCTTTGTATAGTTTATGTCTTGCCTTACTCATTAGAACGATAATTGTTTCATCTGACGCAAAGCATTTTCAATTTCAGTTGTATCCCCAGGGTGATGAAGATTAAAATTGAGGCGTTTAAAGGTATCGACAATGTGTTTTTCCCATTGATCTTTATAGTGATCCATTTTTTCTCTATAGCAACGAACGTAGTGATCGTTCAATATAGGAATCGACTGCTCAAACTCTTCCTTCAATAAAGGAGAAATCATATTCGACAAGTCCTCTTTCATCGCTTCTTTTTCATTTTTCTCAAAAAAAGCTTTCGTAGACTTGAATTGTTTGAGAATTCCATTCAATGGTTTTTCTGCAAGATTCACAGTAACTTCAAGCGCCGGCAAGCTGAGTGGCTCCCATTCTATCGTATTCAAGCGTAGACTCGGCCGGGTTTTCTTCAACTGCCCGTGTATTTCTTCTTTCGTTTGATTAATCAAATCTTCGATCAATCGTTCTACTCGGAGGCTGATCGCCCTTAATTCCTGTTTCATCTCAAAGTTTATCTCTGCCCTAAGGCTTTCCACCGCTTCTAGTAATTGAGTTCTTACATCTTGATCCTTCCCATTAATGGTAGCCGGATTAAAGTGCTGCTTAAATAAATCATTGAACTGAAGCATCATGCGCTCATGAGCGTAGTAGACCTGCTTTTCCACCTTATTCTCTACCGTTTCTCTACCCCGTGTGGTGTCTTTTTGCCGTATGGTCGTTAGTGAATCATCTTCCTGATTTTCAAGTAAAGCTAATTGCTCTTCCCGCTCTTTATGATCAAGCTTCGCGTTTTTGATGAACTCACTAAGCGTTTCAATGATTTCCTCCATGTCCTGAACAATTGAACCAACTAGGACTTGAGCAAGCTCCTCATCTAAAAATCGTTGAAATTCTCGTTCAAATGTAGCTAGATTCGACGGTTCTGTATCCTCTCCCTGCTTTTCTTTCAATCCATAAAGGCTGGATAAGGAGTACATTCTCGGGTTACGAATTTGAAATCTTGCTAACTGATCAACAAGATAATCCTCCACGCTTCTTAATTCGTCTTCAGAACTTGCCAAGTCTTTTGCGTTGATAACAAAAAACATTTTGTCCATAGCAAAGCTGTCTTTGACTCGACCTAACTGAGTCAAGAAAGACTGATCTGCCTTTGAGAATGGATGGTTATAGTACGTTACGAATAATACAGCGTCGGCATCTTTAATATATTCAAACGAAACGTCCGTATGTCTCGCATTCGCTGAATCCGCTCCAGGTGTATCCACCAGGGTAACTCCTGCACTCGTTAGAGGACAGTCGTAATAAAGTTCCATCGATTCAATAAAACAAGATGTTTTCTCCTCTGAAACATATTTAGAAAACTGGTTCCACTGAATGGTTATGGATTGATTCATGTATAAATG
>NZ_JRNX01000456.1 GCF_000786645.1 Halobacillus sp. BBL2006 | reverse complement strand
CGTTTGTCAGGGGAACAGAACTATAAGAGACGCCAAAATCAATCAATGAGCCTGTGTCTTGACCATCGTTCTTACCAATAACCTCTTCAAGAGTGTCATAGGGTTCTCCTGTAATGTACAACAAAGCATCTCCTGGCCTCAGCACTCCGAATAAGGAGGTGGTGATGGCGTGTGTTCCTGAGATGATCTGCGGGCGGACAAGTGCATCCTCTGCCCGGAATATTTCCGCATATAGTGCTTCTAACGTATCTCGGCCAAAGTCATCGTATCCGTAGCCCGTTGTCGGATTGAAATGGGAATCACTGACTCTGAGTTTTTGAAAAGCATTCAGTACACTCGCCTGGTTTTCTTCTACAATCCGATCGACTTCTTCGTGTTGTTTGGCAATATCGTTTTCTGCTTGTCTTTTTAATTGTTGAATAGTCATGTTGCTTATTTCCTACCTTTATAAAATCTGATGTTTAAGTGGATGCTCAGGATGGATGAATCCATGAAGAGCATACCCTTCTTTTTCTTCCAAAAATTCTAGTGATGTAATCATGCTATATTTTTTGAATTGCTGAAGACGTTTCCCGTCTGATGCCGGGAGGAACAAATCATATTCGTGCCATTCTTCCCTAAGGACTGATTCTACTTTATCCAGGATCCGTTTGATATCAATCCGGTCATGGACACTTACGGTTAAGGAA
>NZ_JRNX01000455.1 GCF_000786645.1 Halobacillus sp. BBL2006 | reverse complement strand
GATTTTCTGCTTATGACGCGAGTGTCTGGGCGTTGCAGCTGGACGAGTTGTTTCCCACCCAATCCTAATAAGTATTTAGCAACGGAACCGAAAGTATCTCGAAATCAAGTCTTAAACAATTCTGCACGTTTGTTTAATAAATCCTTAACGGCCGCTTCAGAGCCTCTTAGTATGTTTTTAAGTTATTGAAAAGGGAATCTATTCATAATAGAAAAAATTGAGAGAGGGGGGAGTAGAAGTGAAGACCGATGTATTTATCGCTGGTGGCGGAGTCGGTGGTTTAACTTTAGCAGCTAAGCTTGCAAGCCGAGGCGTTCACGTGACAGTCGCTGAACAGTTAAAAAAAGAATCCCCAATATACAAAGGGGAATTATTGCAGCCGAAAACACTGGCGATCCTAGAGAGGCTCGGCGTGATTGACGAAATCGAAGGGTGTGGTCACCCAATCGACCAACTTCGTTTTCAAGAAATACACCGGATAACTGGCGGACCTCCAGAAGAGATTAATTTAACGGAGTTAAATTATAGTCGAGTAGCAAGTCTTTATGATCATGCTTTGATGGTCCCACACGAAAAAACCAAGTCAATCTTGAGAAATAAAGGGGCATCATTTAAGGAATATTTTCATTACTTTTCAGGAGCTAGATTTTTAGGGTTTGAAAATGGAATGGCTAAAATTAAGCAGAAAAAAGAAATCACTTATATTGAAGCAAAAGTTTATATTGGAGCAGAAGGAAGAAGCTCACCTACAAGGGATGCGATGAACGTTAAGGTGGAACGAAAAGACTATAATCACCATTTCCTGACAGTAACAATCCCCAGGCCTGAAAATTTTACAAAAGGAAAAATAATCACGACTTCCAGCTGCTTTTTAGGTCTCTTCCCTCTCCCTGATAATGAAGTGC
>NZ_JRNX01000454.1 GCF_000786645.1 Halobacillus sp. BBL2006 | reverse complement strand
TCTAATGATAATAATAATTTAAAAATTTTCAAGATATAATGTGCTAAAATACTATTCCACAAAAAAATACGAACGAAACATCGTCCGTATTCTAATTTAGAGGCTAGAGTGAGTGGGAACTATCATTGGGGTTTATTTCATGAAAAGCACGCGTAATTAACTCATGGAATTGAATCATATCCTCAATTCGCTTATAGAGATCATTCGCCACGTCCATTTGGTTTTCTTCTGAGAAATCTTGGTATCTCTCCTTTAATTCTCCTTCAATGCCTTTTAGAGAATCCTCCTGTTCATTAGCGGCCATTTGCCACTTTTTAATATAGGAAGACATAAAGTTTTTATACAGATTCTCATTTGCCTGATAGAGATCTTTACGGACCCCCTTCTTCCATACTCGTTCAACCAGGCCTTGATCGACCAACCCACGTACCCCTGTACTCATCGACGTTTTGCTCTTACCTAACGCTTCACTCATTTCATCCAATGTCATAGGAGAACGACGAATATATAACGTTACAAATAATCGAGCATCTGCCGGAGTTAATCCAAACATCTCGAGGGTTTTAGAGAACTCGTGTATGACTTTCGTATGGATGTCTTCTAGTGTATGGTGATCTTTTAATACCATAAGATCCTCCTTCTCAAAGGTGCTAAGACTACATTACTATATTTTGGATTTTATTAAAAATTAAGTATAGGGGAGTATTCAAGAGAAAAACCGAGGAAAAAGTATCTTTTTACTATTTTAATTTTGTACAGTTCAAACTGTACGTAATTTTTATTCTTATTTAAAAGTATTTATGGTTTGAACTTTTTGTTACAAATAGGTTACAGTAGTAAAGGTGCTTGAGTGAGTACGGATATAAAAAAACAAAAACGTACCATACTAAACTAAAACATAAGAGGTGAGAGACGTGCCGATTATACAGGTAGAAAATCTGTCCAAGATATTCGGTAAGCAAGCAAAAAAAGCGACCAAATATTTGGATGAAGGTTTGTCTAAAGAAGAAATCTTAGAAAAAACAGGTAATACCGTAGGGGTCAATCGGGCGTCCTTTGATGTAGAAGAAGGAGAAATCTTCGTAATCATGGGACTTTCCGGAAGTGGTAAATCAACACTCGTTCGATTGATTAACCGCTTGATCGAGCCTACGGAAGGCAGTGTATACATCGATGGTCAGGACTTAGCTAAAATGGATAAGAAAAGTCTTAGGGAAGTCCGCCGTCAAAAATTGAGTATGGTATTCCAGCGCTTTGCTTTATTCCCGCATCGTACCATTTTAGAAAATGCTGAATTCGGCTTAGAGGTACAGGGTGTAGATAAGGATGAGCGTAAGAAAAAAGCGACGGAATCACTTGAGATGGTTGGACTAGGAGGTTATATCCACCAGTTCCCAGGTCAACTATCAGGCGGGATGCAGCAGCGTGTAGGATTAGCTCGTGCATTGGCGAATGATCCAGAAGTTCTTCTTATGGACGAAGCCTTCTCCGCTCTTGACCCTTTGATTAGAAAAGAAATGCAGGATGAATTGTTAGAGCTTCAAGAGTCTATGAGGAAAACGATTCTTTTCATTACTCACGACCTCGATGAAGCTCTTCGTATTGGTGACCGCATTGCATTGATGAAGGACGGAAAAATTGTACAAATTGGTACACCGGAAGAAATCCTGGTTAACCCTGCAAACGATTATGTTGAGAAGTTCGTTGAAGATGTCGATCGTTCTAAAGTACTATCAGCTGAACACATCATGAAGCGTCCAGAGACTGTCGATATTGATAAGCACGGACCAAGAACAGCTCTTGAACGTATGCGTAAAGAAGGTCTGTCAACCATTTATGTAACCGATGCGAAACGGAACCTTAAGGGTTACGTCACAGCTGACGACGTTTCAGAGGCTGTTAAAAAAGATGCGAAAGATCTAAATGCGATTCTCCGCACAGATATTCCGAAAGTGGAAAAAGATACATCTATGAATGAGATCTTTAACGTCATCCATGATGCACCTGTTCCAGTAGCTGTCGTAGAAGACGGGAAGCTGCGTGGAATTATCGTAAGAGGTGCTGTCATTGCTGCATTAGCTGGAAGTGAGGTGAACTTAAATGGAATTAATTCCTAAGATTCCAGTAGCAGAGTGGATATCTTCTGCTACGGATTGGATAACAGATACATTTGAATTTCTATTTGATTTTATTAAAAATGACTTTGGTGATTTTATTGAAATGTTCGCCGAAGATTGGTTGATGAGCATTCCGATTTGGCTTTTCATCCTGATCGTTGGTGTTGTAGCTTTCTTCATATCGGGTAAAAAATTCGGCTTGACTGCTTTTTCAGTCATCGGATTATGGTTCATTTCGAACCAAGAGCTTTGGTCGGAGTTAATGAATACGTTCACCCTTGTTATATTTGCGAGTTTGATCTCTGTCATTATCGGAGTTCCGTTCGGAATCTGGATGGCGAAGAGCAAAATGGTGGAAAGCATTCTTACTCCTATCCTTGACTTTATGCAGACGATGCCGGCGTTCGTTTACTTGATTCCGGCGGTTGCGTTCTTCAGTATTGGTATGGTTCCAGGTGTATTTGCATCTGTCATTTTCGCCACACCACCGACGGTACGTTTTACGAATCTGGGTATTCGCCAAGTTTCTCATGAATTGATTGAGGCATCCGATGCATTTGGTACCACAGGGACACAGAAGCTTTTCAAAGTTCAATTGCCTATGGCTAAGAAAACCATTATGGCAGGAATCAACCAGACGGTTATGCTTGCTTTATCCATGGTTGTTATTGCATCTATGATCGGTGCAAAAGGTTTAGGACAAACAGTTATCACCGGTCTACAACGTGCAGAAGTCGGAACCGGCTTTGTGGCAGGTTTAGGAATTGTAATCTT
>NZ_JRNX01000453.1 GCF_000786645.1 Halobacillus sp. BBL2006 | reverse complement strand
AAAGGAACAAAAAAAGAAACCTGAACAGTTCAGGTTTCGAGTGGAATAGTCAATTTAATTTTGGTTCCTTTCGCAGGTGAAGACTGAACGTTCAATGCCCCGCCGATCGCTCTTGCACGTTCTTCCATACTGAATAGTCCCACTCCTCTTTTGGCATGTGTTTCAGAGAACCCTACCCCATCATCTATAATATAAACGGTAAGTAGATTGTCTTTTTCTATTAGTTTCACAGCTGCTTCCTGAACTTCGGCATATTTTCTTACATTGGTTAAAGCCTCTTGTATGATTCGATAAATGGTTGTTTCTACCGTGGGAGTTAATCGGCAATTTACGGTGGTTGAAAATTTCACATTTAATCCGAAAGATTTGTCCAAACGTTGCAAGAAAGAACGAATAGCAGGCAAGAGTCCAAGCTCGTCCAATGCGGAGGGCCTCAGACCCCATGACATATCTCTTACGCTCTGGATGAGATGACTAATATCACCTGTCATTTGTTCAATGAGTGGATGCTTCATATCCTGCTGCAATCGGTGCATACTGATTAACAAGCTGTACAGTTCTTGTCCAATTCCGTCATGAAGCTCCCTGGACACTTGTTTTCTTTCTTCCTCTTGCACGTTAATTAAACGCTGAGTCATTTCTTTTAATTGCTGTTCAACCCGTTTCCGTTCTGTAATTTCGTTTCGTATGGCTAAATATTGATAAGGCTTTCCATTTTCATTCAGGAAAGGAACAATGGTCGTATCAACCCAATAATACGTGCCATCTTTCGCCCGGTTTTGAATTTCACCTTTCCATACGTTACCAGTTCCGATTGTTCTCCAGAGTTCTTTAAAAAACTCTTTAGAGTGATAGCCTGAATTCAAAATCCGGTGATCACTGCCAATCAATTCTTTGACCTCATACTTGGATATTTCACTGAACTTTTCATTCACATAACGAATTGTCCCTCTTCGATCGGTGACGGCGACAATCGAGGATTCATCTAACGCGTATTTAAGATCCAGCAATTCTTTCAAGTATTGATATGCATCACTATCGATCACGGTTCTTTCCACGAGGTTCTGTATAGTTATAAAAAAACGTTTTTCGCCATTTTCCACCCACTCTTGAACCACTAAAAATACAGGAAAGGGATTACCTTCTATAGGGGTAATGTACTGTTGCATCAGTACCCCTTTCGAACAATTGAATAGTTTATTAATTTCAAATTCAAGAAATAAATCAGAGATATGAACATCTTTATCTATCAGCTTGAAAAGTTGTTTCGCTTTTTCATTTGCCGTCAATACATATCCATTTTCATGGACGACAAGAAACCCTTCCTGTCCTTGAGTCGCAGCGACATTCGTATAAGTGCTGCTGTTAATCATGACTTGGTCTCCTTTCCTTAAGGTAAGGTAGTATACGCGACCGAAAACCTTCCCATTCTTCTTTAACGGGCAGAGGATGTTCTTCTCTATAACCAATGAGCAATACTGCTCCAAAGATCTGCGGAGATGTTAATGGTATCGCTACAAAAGACTGCAGCTTTTCTGCTAAAACGATTGGATATTTCGTAATTTCATAAGGAAGATGATTTCGATTTTTGCATAAAAACGGTCTTCCTGTCTGCATCACGGTTCCCGCTACTCCGTAGCCATAGGAAAGTTCCATACGAGAGTACTTGTCATTCAAAGGATTTAAAGCATAAGTCCATTTAATTTTTTGTGCAACATCATCCCATTCAGCAATCGCTATTAAAGCAGCGTTCAACTCTTGTTGAATCCCCCTGCAGACATCCCCTATAGTTTCTTGCATTTTTCTCCATCCTTTACTAAATAGAATACCCTAATAGTCCTCGCTTCCAGGCGTACTCGACAAGCTCCGGCCGTGTCTTCAGCTTCAGCTTTTCCATAACCCGAGCCTTATGAGCCTCTACCGTCTTAACACTTATGATCAACTTGCTGGCAATTTCCTTATTGGAAAAACCTTTAGCAACAAGCGCGAGAACTTCACGTTCACGGTCTGTCAACAATCGATAGGAATCTGCTTTCCTATCATTTCTTATCTTTTCCATGTAATCTTCCATCAGGCGCTTCGTTGCGGATGGATACAAATACGCATCGCCGCCTGCAACCTGGCGTATAGCCTTTACAAGTTCGTCATGCGGGGCGTTTTTTAATATGCATCCGGAAGCCCCTAATTCTATGGCTCTGAATAAATACTCTTCATCATCGTGCATCGTTAAAATCAAAATTTGAGTAGCAGGGAACTGTTTTTTGATTTCTGAAGTAGCGGATAATCCATCTTTCCCGTGAGGCATTGAAAGATCCATTAAAACTACCTGTGGAGACTTTTGTTCAACTTGCTCATAAGCTTCATCTCCTTCGGAAGCCTCTCCTACTACCTCAAAATCATGGACAGCATTCAATAACATAGTCAAACCGGACCGGACGACCGCATGATCATCTACAATCACTATTGAAATCATCTTTTTTCTCCCTTCACTAGCTGAGCTTCAAACCAACGCCACTCGATTCGATCTTTACGTCTGACAAATTCCATCTCTATACCTAAGTCTTTCTGTAATAATTCTAATAAATCCTTCTGTTCCAAAGGAAACGTCTCAATATAAGACTTGTATTTGAATAAGATCCCGTTTTGGTCAACCTCAATCTCCACGGCATCCGTTTCTGAGTATTCTAGAATTAACTTAAGTGTCGTCTGAAGAAGTCGAAAGACCAGAACGCTCTTATGGGGCATTACCTCATTCAACTTGTAGTACGTTGGAAATTCAATATTGACTCCATAGCGCTTTTCTACTTGATTAAGATAACTTTTAAAAGCTACTGCAAGTCCATACTCATGATAAGATAGAGGATAAATCTCCTTCGATCGGTTTCTCATCTCCTCGATTAAATGATTAAGAATTACTTTCACATCTTCTTTGTGGCCCCCATTGATCTCCAAGCGGTGCAAAGCACTTGTTAAAAGATGGGCATATCTCTCATGCAAATCATAGGACATATCAAAAAGCAACGATTCATACATCCGAGAAATGATGTGCGTCGGGGAAGTCACGGTCATGTTTAATCACCTCTCCTGAACAGATTCTTACCTTCTATCCTACACCGATAATCGATGGACCGATATTAGGGCATTCCCTTATTTTGTTGAGAAACATTTCTGCATAAATTTGGAGATAGGAGAGAAGCTATTCATGGAGGTGAACGATATGGAACCTTATTTATGTCCGAATTGCAAAACGAATCGTTCCAGATTCAATATCATTGAGCAACGTCCGAAAGCTGTTAAAATTAACCCTAAAACCGGGGAAGTAGAAACCGAATACACAAATGAAAACCTTGATGTGTTTCATATGGCCTACAAAGGTCCCTCGAAAAAAATCCAGTGTGGATCTTGTGGTCTCATTGAGGATGAACAATCATTTATCGCTTACGCCAATCATAATCGTTTATCATAAAACAAAACTTCTGGTCATCCAGAGGTTTTGTTTCGTTCTTATGGCGTATTTTATAGAAAAAAGTAACTCGACCAAATAAGCAGAACCGTCATAAATAGGGACAAAGCGAACACCGGTATACATAATTAGATAGTAAAGCTCCAATAAGGTCCCTGAGTCTGTTAACGCAAAAAGAAGCCCCGCTTTTATTTAGCTGGGACTTCTCACTATTTGTTCATGCTTGAAAGGAAATCACCTAGTAGATCTTCCTCATCTTCATCGTCTTCAACAGTCTCTTCATTGGCTTTTTCATGTAATTCCTCTTGGAGATTGTCCATACTTAACCCGTCAAGTTCATCATCGATGTCTTTCCAATTATCGTCTGAATCTTCTTCTGGTAAAGGTCCTAAATCAATATCTGGTACTTCAAGAGGATTGTGGTCCTCTGCAGCTGCTGCTTCCTGCTCCTGTAAATAGAGGGCTTCATTGATGTCATAAGCATTGCTGTTCAACGAAGCCAAAAGACTAGTAGCTCGTATAGGATCCATCATGAGTTGATATAAGATACTGCCAATAAGTGCTTCCGAATGTTCATGCTTGATCCAATTCCGTTGTTCTTTTGTAAGTGGTTTTGGGAGAGGAATTGTCACCGTTTCCTTACCTTTGGTGAGTGATTCATTGACTCCATTAAGGACGAATTGTGCGATTTTGCTAGAAAAATTTCTTCTTTCGGTGTCTTTCAGATGAGAGAGTTGCCTCAATAAATGGTCTGGTGTATCCGAGGGGACTCGAAATGTGATCGATTGTCCCCTCTCCACACTTTTTTTAGATTGGCTCATATCATACCATCACCTTACTTAGATGAGGCTGTCTTCTGCTCTTCTTTCTTGTTTTCTTTACCAGCAGGTTTGGAGTTTTTGCGGATGAAATCGGAAATTAGTTTGTAATATGCATTCGCCATCATCCAAATACTTTCATTCTCATCTTCAAAGAACTCGATATTGAAACCATCAAGCTTATTGTTCAATGTTTTGATGTATTCTTTAAGGACTGCAGATCCGCCACCTACGAAGTAGCAAATCTCTGATTGAGAGTTTTTCTGCCATACATTTCTTAAGTAGCGATACTGCTTTTTAGCTAGCTCAAGAAGAATGCGGTCTGTTATATCATGAACGTTCGTACGGCTACCTTTAACCATAATGTGGTGACGATCGTTATTACGAGTGATGATATCAACGACATCTCGTCGACTATCCAGCTCGACTCCGTGTTTTGTTAGTATTTCATCTCTAATCATCTCGAGGGATTCAGACACTCCCAGATTGAAGCCTTGGGCTTTGTCATCATCTACATTACGATTGCGGATAACTGCGATATCTGTAGAGAGCCCACCAATATCCTGAATAAGAATTTGTTTATCAATAAGCTCTTTATTAATAATATTCAAATCGTTATCCATGACAAGGTTAATATAAGCAGCAAATCCTTCTGGATACACTTTTACCTCGTCGAATTTGATATTAACTTTCATGCCTTGATATTTAGGTGTGACTAAGAATTCCACCTGGTGAACGGAGCCTAATAGCTGAGAACGGTACCCGACGTCTTTTCCTTCTTTTACTTCACGGAGAGGTAGCCCTGTTCCTAAAGTATAGTTTGCTTCAACGACGTTATTTTTAGCGGATTGTGCATTTTTACCTTCAACTGCATCAATGGCTAATGAAGCAAAAAGCATGATTAATGTCTGATCTTCCTCTGACTTATAACTGCCAGGATCTAATTCAGTAGAATTAGTCGTCTTCGTTGCTAAGTTCCCGACACGATAGATCGCATTGTTTTCTTTTAATGCAGGTGAATGCACTCGAATATGTAGGTTATCGAGTGGATCTTTTTCATCTAAATCTTCAATTCCAATAACTGGACGATCTTCTAAATCCCTTGCGATAACATTTGGAATATATAAGGATGATTCTAGTTTTCCAAAGTTTGCTTTCACTGCATCATTTCCAACATCAACAGCTGCAATTCTTGAGTTTGTCATAAAAACAGCTCTCCTTTTAATTTGCTAGATTTTACCTCGTTCTTCTCTAAATCTATTAAATAAAGAGAAAGAAGTCAATGCGCCTTTTGATGTGTTCAAATCTGTTTGCACGCACACATTAACGTATACATGCACACAAACATGTACACATGCCTCCAAACCAATATGTACACATTTTTGCATTCTTGCATACGTAAACGCAAACATATTGATTACATTTTGTTTGCATGTATTCTTTTTTGTGTACATATTAAAATTAACTAGTATTCTACAAAAATAGACACAAAAACACGGACTGAGCTAATACGCACTTTTCAAAATCGCGGTCTAAGTGTTGGGTCTTTAGAAGTATGAATAAATGAAGACTAATCAAATAACTAATATAATAAAAAAAGCCCCCTACTCTAGTTAGAATAGAGGGGCATTAATTAACGATTGATATAGGTACTGAATAAATCTTCAAGTTTACTAACCAATCCGAGAGTCATGAGCCCATTTCCTTCAGCGGTTTTTTTATAACCTAAAGGTGTGGTACGTTTAATAAGCTGAGAGAAAATTTCTGCTTCTGACATCCGCCGTTGGAATTGCTTCTCTACTAAGGGGATAAGAAGAGCAAGTCCCCCGGAAACATGCGGAGTAGCCATAGATGTACCTGAAAGCC
>NZ_JRNX01000452.1 GCF_000786645.1 Halobacillus sp. BBL2006 | reverse complement strand
TTGATTTTCTGCTTATGACGCGAGTGTCTGGGCGTGGGATCTGGACGAGTAGCTTCCCAACCAACCCTGAACCTCAATACAGCAACGACCCCCGGTTATCTCGAAACTGAGTCTTCCACAATCCTGCACGATTGCTGAATAACAATTATTATCTTTAGGTAGAAGAAAAGGCTCAGAGCATCTAAGCTCTGAGCCTTTTCTTAGCATATAAAATTATCACATCATCATCGTTTACCCTTGTGCCGGCCGTTCTTTACTTCCTTGGGGCTTCACACTCGTTTGCTCCGCACGTTTCGGGTTCTTAATGAAAAAGGATAGCACAAGCCCGATAATAGCTGTAATTCCTGCAACGATAAAGGAGACATTAACTCCATGAACGAACCCTGACACTCCTTCCGAAGGTCTCGCAGACGTCGTCATAACGGTGACAAGCAAGGCGGTCCCGACAGCACCTGATACCTGGCGCATCGTATTGTTCATTGCTGTCCCGTGGGCAATCAGCCTCTGAGGGAGCTGATTTAATCCGGCCGTCGTAACCGGCATCATTACCATCGCTACTCCTAACATGCGGACCGCATTCACAACCGCTAAATAAGTGAAAGTCGTTTGCGGTGTCAAGTTCGTAAACATAAATGTGGTGATCGTCAGAATTAGGAGTCCAATAATTGCAAGCCATCTTGCTCCGAACTTATCGAAAAGTCTCCCAGTAACCGGGTTCATGAATCCCATGATCAAGGCGCCGGGCAACAGCATCAGTCCTGATTCAAAAGCCGTGAAACCAAGCATATCCTGCATCAAAATCGGAAGTACTGTGGCAGCACCGATCATAGCAATGAATACGACCATACCTAAAGCAGTTGTCAAAGTAAACATATTAAACTTGAATACCCTGAACTCGAGAATAGGCTGTTCCAACTTGAACTGGCGGAGGATAAATAGAGTCAAAGCGACGGCACCCACAAGTAGAGAAATAAGCACTTGCGCGCTGCCCCACCCATCGGTACCGGCAATACTGAATCCATACAAGATTCCGCCGAAACCTAAGGAGGATAAGATGATTGATAAGATATCCAATTTAGGATAGGTCTGCTTCGTAACGTTTTTTAGAATGAAATAAGCAACGATAAAGTCAACAACGACAATCGGTAAGATGACGTAAAACAAACTTCTCCATGGGAATTGTTCGACAAGCCACCCAGATAACGTCGGCCCAATCGCCGGCGCAAAGGAGATGACCAGCCCGAACATCCCCATCGCTGCCCCGCGTTTTTCTACAGGGAAAATCAGGAATAGAATCGTCTGCATCAACGGAATGATAATCCCTGCCCCGGATGCCTGGACGACTCTTCCGACCATTAAAATGCTGAAATTAGGAGCGAGTGCACAAATAAGCGTACCAACAGCAAACAGTCCCATTGCGGTGAGGAACAGCCTTCTCGTTGTAAAGCGTTCAATTAAAAAGGCCGTAATCGGAATCATGACCCCGTTGACAAGCATGAATATCGAAGTCAGCCATTGAGCCGTGCTTGCTTCCAAATTCAAATCTTTCATAATCGGCGGCAATGCCGTCCCTAACAAAGTCTGGTTCAAAATTGCCGCGAAAGCCCCTGAGATAAGTACGATTAACAGAGGGACTTTGTTAATGGATGCTGGATTAGTCGTGTCTTGTTGATTTTCCATAAGATCATCCTTCTTTTTATTTTATTAATCCTGCTTTGACGAGATTGATTTCCATCTCGTATTTCTTCAAAGCTTCTTTTTTTGAAAAGTCGTTCGAAACACAATGAACAAGGTTATGAAAGGTTACGGCAATAACAACTTGCATAACGTGGTAGAATTCTTCCTCATTGTGAATATTTAAAGTATCCGTATCGACAAGATGATAAATATTATGCGTGCGCTGATCTCTGGCTTTTGCGGATAAATGCTTCGTGAACGTATGCTCAATCTTGTAGTTCATATTCAACAAAACATTCCGAATAAAATTGATCTTTCCGTTATCAAGGGAGTATTCGAACACTTCCTGATAGATTTCGGTCATCGCCGCAAAAAGGTCCCCCTCATATCTTTCTAAATGCAAGAGGAAATTTTCATGTCTCTCTTTGGCATGTTCATTCAACAAATAAAAGAACGCGTCTTCTTTATCTTCGAAATACTGATAAAAGCTCCCTCTCGGTATTTCAGCCTTCTTTAAAATGTTCGCTATCGAAGCATCATACAAAGATACCCGTGAAAATTCTTCCTTGGCTGCTTCAATCAGTATTCGTTTTTTCTCTTCATTCAAGTTGTAAAAAGTCTTTTTTGGCATTTTCAAATCTCCTCATCGCATTTATGACATTGTGTCATATTGGAACATTCCCTACTATAAGTGACACGGCGTCACATGTCAACATAAGGATGTTCTTTTCCGTTTACTTGCATAAAAAAAGAACTTCTCAGTTGGAAGTCCCATCTTGGATTCATATGTATAAAACCTATATTTCACCCGCAAAATAAAAGGATAATAATCTTTTTACAGGAGGTATTTCTAGTGTCCATTATTGAATTGGTTCTTCGACTAGCGCTCGCCTTTGTAACATTAATGCTTTTAACAAGGCTTATGGGTAGAAAAGAAATTTCTCAAATGACTTTTTTCAATTTCGTCTCCGCGATTTCGATTGGTACACTGGGGGCTTCCCTCGCCATTGATGCATCCATCAGTGTTCGGAATGGAATCATAGCTCTGGTAGCATGGAGTGCGTTTACTATCCTCCTTGGCTATATAGATCTCAAATCAAAAAAGGTCCGTACTTCGATCGAAGGACAGCCCATCATCTTAGTTAGAAATGGCGAAATTATGGAACAAGCTCTCAGTAAAACACGTCTGGACGTTGATGCACTGAATGTTTTACTCAGGAAGAAAAACGTCTTTTCCGTTTCTGATGTTGACTATGCCATATTTGAGACGGACGGCACGATCTCCGTACTGAAAAAACAAATGAAACAACCTATGACGAAAGCGGATATGCAAGTTCCACCGAAGAGCACAGAGAAGTTTTCTTTGCCTACAGCGGTAATTAATGATGGCAAAGTGAATGAAAGAAATTTAGAAGAATTAAATCTTGATCAAAATTGGCTGAACCAGCAATTAGAAACTGCTGGCGTTCAATCAATCGAAGAAGTTTTTTATGCAGAAGTCCAAAAAGATGGAACATTGTATGTTGATAAAAATCATGATGTTCTTCATTAATCTATAAAGGGCAGAGTCTCCCTTCCTTTCAGTATTAAGAAGGGAGAATTTGATTCAATTACTCTTCCCCTTCATCTTTCTTTCCGTCATAGTCATATCCGGATTTACCCCAGTAATACAGAAACATCGCTGAAGAAAGGACGCCCAGAAACACAACTAGAAAATTAATGAAAAACACTCCTTTTAAACAATTGAATATCATTATTTATTCTTCCGATACCACTCCAAGGCTCGCTTTTCAATAGAGGAGACTAAATCTGCTTTCCCTTCGATATAGGAAGCAATGTCATAAGGAAAACGCTGTGCCAATTTCTCTTTTACGTTTCCATACTCTTTTTTTACTTCCGGATGCGCTCTTACGTAGTCTCTAAAAGCGAGGTGGCGCTCAATTTGTTCATCTCCTTCTTCAAACATGTGTACATGATGGGTTCGATCATCGCCGCCTTTTTCGAAGTACCTGCGTCCAGGAATACCGTTTTCTCCTTTAGCTAAATAACCGACACCCTCCATTTCTTCATGAAAGTCCTCGACTCTATGAATACTTTTCACGACAGGCATCAAGTCAATGATCGGCTTTGCAGGTAAACCCTCGATAGCTGTGCTGCCGATATGATGAACCTGAATCATTTCTTCTCCAAATATATTCACTAATTTATCCGCTTCTTTAATAAACTCCGCTACCCATGATTCTGTATAAGGGCGTACCTCAACTCTTCTCACCATCATCACCTCAGTTTAAACACGGAATCTCGTTTTTTCCACATGGGAAACGATCGACTCCACAATGGAGGAAGCGGATTGGCTGCTGCTTAATCGGGGGCTTTGTCCTGACCACAGTGACATAAATTCGGGGCGGTTTTGGCTGGCTGCTTCCCTGCGAATCTCCTTCGTCAGCATATTTTGCAGAGGATAAGCTAAAAGGTCATGACCGTCCCCTTTCTCCATCTCTTCGATAAAGGAATTCCGGATTCCTCTTGCAGGTTTACCGCTGAAGACAGAAGTGACAACGGTATCGGTTTCCTTTGTATTTAAGACCGCTGCTTTATGTTGAGCTTTTGCACCACTTTCCTGACAAGTGACAAATGCTGTTCCCAGCTGGGCAGCTTGAGCTCCGAGGGCGAGGGCGGCCATAACGCCTCGTCCATCCATAATCCCGCCGGCGGCAATGACTGGAATCTTTACTTGATCGGCCACCTGAGGCACAAGCGAGATCGTTCCGATCATGGCTTGATCAAAAGCTCCGGAAAAAGTCCCTCTGTGACCGCCCGCTTCACTCCCTTGGGTGACGACCATATCAACTCCATGCTCTTCATTGATAATCGCTTCCTCCACCGTGGTAGCTGTTCCGATCACAACAATCTCCTCTTTTTTCAAATCCTTGATCACTTCACGCGGCGGCACCCCAAATGTGAAACTGACAACGGGAACTTGTTCGGTCATTAGCACCTCGATTTGTTTTTCAAAAAGAGAACGGTCCAGCTCCGGAGTCGGTTCTTGTTCGATTTGCAGGTCGTTTCGATAAGGTTCTAACCGCTTATTCGCCCCGGCTATTTCTGCCCCTGTCGCTTGAGGATATAGTGGAATAAAGACGTTTACCCCAAACGTACGCCTCGTGAGTCGCTTGATTTCCTTTAAGCTATTTACCATAGATTCTGGAGTCATATAACCCGCGCCCAAGTTTCCTAATCCTCCAGCATTTGAAACCGTTGAAACAAGTTCAGGTGTCGTGACTCCACCTGCCATGCCAGCCTGGATGATAGGATAATCGATGTTAAGCTGGTCAATCAATGAATTACTCTGCCACATGGCTCCGACTCCTTTCAAGTTAGAGTTACTTATGTTTAACACTACCTTAACATAAATTTCCTTTTCCTATATGTTTCTTTCTGTATGAAGCTAGTTCAGTAGATTTCAGTAACTGTCTGAGAGATTCTATATTAATTTTCGCTGATTGAGTTTATGTGGTGAACGATTAATACAAATTTTACAATATAAAAAGGAGGGGCGCTCCCTCCTTATCATGCCAATATTCTCTTTCAGTCAATTTGCTACTGGTTTGAAGCAGCAAACAACTCTTCTACGCCTTATGCACGCTTCAAAGCTGTGATTGTGCCCTGGTGTAGCCCTCTACTCGGTTACGAAGCTGCCGCTTGAGGTTTTTTCGTCATCGTAAAAAATGTGCATGCCCCAATTGAAGCCGAGATAAACAACGTAGCTCCCATCGGTACAGCAGTGGTTTCGTCAATTCCTACCAGTGGGGAGACCATAGAACCGAATAATAACGGGAGCATCCCTAACACGGCACTTGCACTCCCGGCGCGGCGACCCTGATGCTCCATGGCAAGCGTGAAGGTACTGGTCAGAACCATTCCCATTGCCGTCATATAAATGAAAATCGGAATCACGAGTGAAGGAAGTGGACCTTCAATGATTGTCATAACAAGCAGCACGGAAGTCGCACTAACAGCGGTAATGACAGCCGCTCGCAATAAGCTTCTTTCATGGATAATGCCGCCTAACCTTCCTACAAGGAAACTCCCTGTAATAATGGCCAGCCCATTAATTCCAAAGAGCACACTAAACATTTGCGGCGATACGCCATAGATTCCCTGGTACACGAATGGGGTTCCAGATACATAAGCAAAGCTTCCCCCATGGACGAATCCTATCGTCAAAGCATATCCGATAAAGGATCGATCCTTAAGCAAACTTCCCATCGTCTGTACAGAACTTTTGATGGAGCTTGGAATCCGTTTATCATGCGGCAGTGTTTCTCTTAATTTCCAACCAATTGTCATGACGATAATAAGACCTAGTAAGCATAGAAAATAGAAAATCGTCTTCCAGCTTGCAAAAGGGAGCAGCAAGATGGCCCCTCCTGTCATAGGTGCAATCATGGGAGCCGTCGCATTGATTACCATTAATAAGGAGAAAAATTTCGTAAGTTCTCTTCCGCTGAACACATCACGCACAACTGCACGTGAGAGTACCACCCCGGCAGAAGCTGTAAACCCTTGTAAAAATCGAGCGATGACCAGCACAATAATATTCGGTGCAAACGCACAAAGCAGAGATGATAATGCGAATAAAGAAATAGAAACTAATAATGGCTTCTTTCTCCCTTGAGCATCACTAATTGGACCAACAACCATCTGCCCGACGGCAAGTCCAATCAAGCACGTCGTTAAACTAAGCTGTACGAGTGAGGCAGAAGCATTTAAATCTTCGGCAATGCCTGGGAAGCTCGGTAAGTACATATCAATATTCAACGGCCCCAAAATTCCGAGCATGCCGAGAAGGAACGCTAATCCTAGTCGCTCTTTTCCTGTTGGGTTATGTAGCATAAATGTCAAACACCTTTCTAATTAACTCTATCTTTAATAAAATCCTTTTGTTGAATATCCCCTCAATTGGACTTTTAAACTATCATTTTACCCTTCATTAGAAAGGAAATCTATTTATTTACTCATATTATCTAGTATTAAAAAAGGAGCGCCTAATTTATAGACGGTCCTTTTCATATGCGTAAGTGTTAATTATTCAGCTCTTAATCGAATCAATAGCCCGGAAGTACAGTAATAATCTCCTTCGTATCTGGATCAACTAAAAATGAAGGATAGGCTGCATATTTTTTGCTGTCAGCTGGAACAACCATAATGACGTTCTGATGTAAATACTTCTCATCGACTTGTTGATGAGAAACGATCTCTTCATCGACTACTTTTTCTTTGATTTCGCCATTCAACCATACTTCTTTATCACGAAGAGGAATTTCAGAGTTTTCGACATAAGCCCATACATTTTCTCTTACTTCTTGGTATTCATCTTCTGATTCTGTTGAACCAGAATCTTGACACCCGGTCAGCGCGATCGCAAACGTTAATATTATCATGGATGCTCGCCTCACCACTCCCACCCCTTTCTATTTATTTAGTCGTCGACATAGACGAATTGTTACAATTATCCAGCGATTGACGGCCATTTTTTACATCCTCCCCCTATCACTTTTGGCGGATGACCTTTATAATAAGAAAGCATGAACTTATGTAGAAAAGGTGTATGAATAATGAGTTTACTAACCGTACAAAATTTAACCCACGGATTCGGAGATCGCGCGATT
>NZ_JRNX01000451.1 GCF_000786645.1 Halobacillus sp. BBL2006 | reverse complement strand
GAGATCCGTCGGAAGGAACTGGTCAAAGCAGCTGAGGCAATGGGGATTAAAGATCTAAGAATGATGGGTCTGCGTGATAAAACATTGGAGTTCGAAGATGACACACAAATGAAAAACATGGTTAAAGATCTGATTGATGAACTCAATCCTTCTCTAGTCATCAGTTTCTATCCAGGCTACGCGGTGCACCCTGACCATGAAGCGACAGCACGAGCTGTTGTAAGAGCAATCAGGGATATAAAACCAGAGGCAAGACCAAAATTCCACGCGGTCGCTTTTGCCAATAATACGGAACAGGATCTGGGCAAGCCCGACGTTATCAATGATATTCAAGCTGTACAAGAAGATAAACTGAATGCGATGAGAGCTCATATCTCTCAAACTGCGAGGATGCTTGAAATGTTAGAAGAAGGCATTAAAGCAAAGGACCCTGAAGCAATGAAATGGGTTACGAATGAACGATTCTACACCTATAATTGGGATAAAGACCAAGTCACCTAAAACGCACATAAGAGCTGAACTCACCTCAGAGTTCAGCTTCTTTTCATTTTCAATGATCTTTAAACGACTCTAAAACGATATCTTTATGTAGAATGTCATGGCATTTTCACAAAATGTCTAATTTTGCGGTCGTTTGTCTAAGATGAAAGTGATATTCTATGAACTGGAGTCCATAAGAAAGGAGATTTTACGATGAAAAGACTAACAGCTACCATCTTGTTTATATTTCTTATTTTATTTCTAGCTGCTTGTGGTTCCTCTGATCAAGAACAAGGAGCGGCCCAAGAAGATGAATCAAGCGCAGAATCCCTTACTCCCCCTGAAGTAGAGGTTCAATTTAAAGAGCAGCCTCTCCCCGTAAACGAAGAAACAGTGATCCAGGCGGTGGTTATTCAAGGAGATGAAAAAGTCAAAGATGCCGAATACGTTGAGTTTGAAATTTGGAACGATGCGGATGGTGAAGACAGTTCTGAAAAAGTTAAAGCCTCCCACACGAAAGACGGTGTTTATGAAGCCGCCTACACTTTTGAAAAAGCTGGTACTTATCAAGTTATTGCTCATACTCAGGTAGGTGACCTTCACACGATGCCACAAAAAGAAGTCACTGTAGGCAAAGAAAAAGACCAGGCAGCAAAAGAAGACACGACTGGTGAAGACAGTTCTCATGACTCCGGGGAGAGCGACGGTTACAGTCATGGCAATAAAGAATTCATGGTTCACTTAATGACCGATCAAATATTTAAGACAGGGGAAGAATCCACTCTTACTGCCCACGTGAGTCAGATGGAATCCCCATTTGAAGATGCAATGGTTCGTTTTGAAATCAGTTCTGATCAAATGGAAAGGCACGCATTTATTGATGCAGAAGAATTTGAACCTGGAGAATACAAAGCCACTTACACGTTCCCTTCTGCAGGAGATTATACCATCAATGTTCACTATGAAAAGCCGGATAAAGAAATCCATGGTCACAAGGAAGAAACTATCGAAGTTATAAAATAAGAAAAACAAGAGCACTATAGATGAGCACAAAAAAGCGCCTGAAACCTCTCAGTAGGTTCAGGCGCTTTTGTATATTCTTCTAGCTCCGACTTTAAAGTTTAGATATCTGCGTTTTGCAGTTTCTTCTTCTTAGCCATTTTTTCACGTTCGTTTTTGTTGAGATATTTCTTACGAAGGCGGACATTTTGAGGCGTTACTTCGCAATACTCATCATCATCAAGATACTCGATCGCTTCTTCAAGTGTCATTTGACGAGTTTTCTTAATGGTATTCGTTGTATCTTTGTTAGCAGAACGGATGTTAGTCAGGTGTTTTTCTTTCGTGATGTTGACGGTTAAGTCATTTTCACGATTGTGTTCACCAACAATCATCCCTTCATAAACTTCAGTACCAGGTTCAACAAAGATCGTACCACGATCCTCAAGGTTCATGATTCCGTACGTAGATGCTTTTCCTTTATCCAAAGAAACAAGAACACCTTCACGACGGCCTCCAACTTGACCTTTAGTTAGAGGCGCATAGCCATCAAACGTATGGTTCAAGATTCCGTAACCACGTGTCTGTGTCATGAATTCCGTAGAATAACCGATCAGGCCACGGGAAGGAACAAGAAATTCAAGACGAACTTGTCCATTTCCATCATTGACCATATCCTGCATCTCACCTTTACGGTAACCGATGGATTCCATAACGGCACCTTGGTAGTCCTCAGGTGTATCGATTTGCACACGCTCAACGGGTTCGCAAACCTCCCCATCAATTTCCTTAAGGATAACCTTAGGTTTTGATAGTTGAAGTTCGAAACCTTCACGACGCATGTTCTCTACAAGAATAGACAAGTGCAATTCACCACGTCCAGATACGGTAAAGGCATCCGGAGAATCGGTTGGGTCTACACGCAGACTTACGTCTGTTTCAAGTTGAGTCAGTAGACGTTCTTCGATTTGTCGTGCCGTTACATATTTACCTTCACGGCCAGCAAATGGACTGTTGTTGACAAGGAACGTCATCTGTAACGTCGGCTCATCAATACGAGGGATTTCCATCGCTTCCTGATGATCCGGAGGGCAGACCGTTTCCCCAACGTTGATGTCTTCCATACCAGCTAGCGCAATAATATCGCCGGCTTTCGCCTCTTCAATTTCAATTCGCTTCAAGCCGATGAAACCAAAAAGCTTGCTGACACGGAAGTTTTTCACAGAACCGTCTTTTTTCATCAAGGATACTTGCTGTCCGACTTTAATGCTTCCGCGGAATACACGGCCGACCCCGATACGTCCAAGGTAATCGTTGTAATCAAGCAGCGTTACTTGGAATTGCAGAGGATCTTCCTGAGTATCTACTGGAGCAGGGATATTGTTCATGATCAATTTGAAAATTGGTTCCATTGTTTCGTTCTGTTCTTCTGGCTCTTCTCCAGATGTACCATTCAAGGCAGAAGCATAAACAACAGGGAAATCAAGCTGATCATCATCCGCACCTAGTTCAATGAACAGGTCAAGGACCTCGTCTACAACTTCTTCAGGACGGGCATTCGGGCGATCGATTTTATTTAAGACGACGACAGGAGTCAATTTCTGTTCCAATGCCTTCTTCAGGACAAATCGTGTCTGTGGCATACATCCTTCGTAGGCATCTACAACTAGAAGTACACCGTCAACCATTTTAAGAATTCGTTCTACCTCTCCACCAAAGTCTGCGTGACCTGGAGTGTCGAGGATATTGATGCGAGCATCATTATAGTTAATCGCGGTATTTTTCGCTAGAATCGTAATGCCGCGCTCTTTTTCTAAGTCATTCGAATCCATTGCACGCTCATCTACATGTTCGTTATCACGGAATGTTCCTGAGTAGTGAAGCATCTGATCCACTAATGTTGTTTTTCCGTGGTCAACGTGGGCGATGATCGCAATGTTACGAATATCGTTTCTGTGTTGCATGTAGCACACACCTCTTTCGTATCACTATTTATTCAACTTATCCATTATAACATAAATCTAATCGTGTCGATACCAGCCCCACTCTCTTTACATTTTCTTAAAGGAAAGGTCCGGAGATGCAGCTTCTACCTGACGTGCATGTGGGTACCTGCATGTGGGTACCAGGTACCAGCACACCTCAGACCGGTACCTGGTACCCAAGTCTCGCCCATGGGTGCCAGGTACCATTAAACTCCTGCCTTCTCCTATTGCGTTCCCGGTACTAGGACAGTAGAATAGATTCAGCTAAGGTACCTGGTACCCAAATGAGCTTGTGCGGTACCAGGTACCAAATAAGTTTCATCAGGTACCTGACACCAAAAAAGGCCAGACCAGTACCTGGTACCCAAACTGGTACCCAAACAATAAAGGGGGTGGGAACACGATGGAGACGAAAAGGGATGGCGAATGGTTTGAAGTGAGGATTCCTGAGAAATGGGAAGGATACACAGTACATCGGATCATGGAGAAAGAATGGCATGTACCTCGAAAGTTAATGCATCGATTCCGGTCAAATCGCGAAGTGACAATCAACTCAGATGCAGTTCATTGGAAAGATACGAAAGTAACCACAGGAGACACCTTGCATATACGCTTATTCAAGCCACAGCCTTTAGAAGTCACCCCTGCCCCTATGAACATTGATGTCATTTACGAGGACGATCATCTACTTGTCGTAAACAAGCCTTCTGGAGTATTCACCCACCCGAACCGACCTTCAGAAACGGACACACTAGTAAATGGAGTGGCCGCTTATTTTCAAGAGAACGGAATTCATGCGACTCCAAAGTACGTCCATCGTCTGGACAGGGATACTTCTGGAGCGATCCTGTTTGCCAAACACGATCTTGCCATCGCCATGCTTGGTAAAGAGTTACAGAAAAGAACCATCAAACGGACTTATCTTGCATGGGCCCATGGAAAAGTTGAACCTGAGGAAGGAATTATAACCAAACCTATCGGAAAAGACCTCACCCATCCTGTACGAAGATGCGTCTCTTCAGAAGGTCAATATGCCGAAACCCATTACAAAGTGATGGAGTACAGTGAAACAGATCACGCTTCCCTTCTCAAACTTCATCTGCAGACAGGACGTACACACCAAATTCGTGTTCATTTGAGTCATACAGGTCATCCGCTTGTTGGAGATAAAATGTATGGGGGCGAAGGTCGAGTCAACTTCAAACAAGCCCTTCACGCTGCACTTTTGACATTCGTCCACCCGTTCACCGAAGAGGTTATCAAATGCCTGGCGTTCCCTCCCTCAGGTTCGCCGCTTTTTTCTGAACGTCATATCCGGCTCTTGAATCGATAAACAGCTTTTAATTTTCATAGATTTCAAAAAACAGATATGATAATCTGAAAATGTTAACCTTTTCATAAGCGAAAAAGAGTACCAATCATATAGATAAAGAGAAGATTCGACGGGACGTTATGGGTTAACATTTGGAACATAAAGGAGAAAGCCGCTGTTGGTGAACAGCGGCTTTCATTATGGTGAATTCCTTAATAGATCGTACGAGATATCAACGTCTTAAGGTCTGCAATCCGATTCGGACTGTATTCTGGTCGATTTATCATTTGACAGAGACCCAGGAGGTCATAAAGC
>NZ_JRNX01000450.1 GCF_000786645.1 Halobacillus sp. BBL2006 | reverse complement strand
TATGGGATGATCCTTACGTCGATCGCAGGTATGGTTACAGGGTTGATCTCAGCTCCTACGGCTATGGGAGACGTCGTTTCTTCTGCCCCTAGTTTGGCACCGACGTTTGGAGCAGCTTTTACTCATTTTGGTGATATTTTCACAATTCAAATGCTTGTCGTTATCTTAACGTTCTTATTCGTTGATTTCTTTGATACAGCTGGTACGTTGGTTGCAGTTGCGACTCAGGCAGGATTCATGAAGGATAATAAATTACCTCGTGCAGGCCGTGCATTGTTCGCGGATTCTGCTGCGACAGTAGTAGGTGCTGCCGTCGGTACTTCAACGACCACCTCTTATATCGAGTCTACAGCAGGGGTTGGAGCTGGTGGACGTACTGGTTTTGCTTCAATCGTAACGGCTGGATTTTTCCTGTTGGCGTTATTCTTTTCACCGCTATTATCTGTAGTCACAGCAGAAGTTACTGCGCCTGCATTGATTATAGTAGGTGTATTGATGGCATCAACGCTGAAAAATATTGACTGGGATCAGTTTGAGATTGCTGTTCCAGCATTCTTCACTATTGCCGCGATGCCACTGACTTACAGCATTGCAACGGGAATCGCGATCGGGTTCATCTTCTACCCGATTACGATGGTATTGAAAGGTCGTACAAAAGAGATCCATCCGATCATGTACTTCCTCTTCGTGATTTTTATCCTTTATTTCATATTCTTAGCTTAATTGTAAGTGTGGAATCGCCTTGGTCAGCCCCGACAAGCTTAAGAACAACAGTGCAGGGAAGTGAACTATCTTCACGGAACTGTTGGACTTAAGACCTCGAGGGGGTAGGCGATGGAACCGGATAATATTAAGTGTGGAGAGGGGCTGGTAAGACCTGAAGAGCATAAGCGAATCACCTCAGTGAAGTGATCTTCTTTACAGAGGTGGAGTGCTTATGTCACAAAGGTCTGCCCCACGGAACCGGATAAAGATGAAGTTCGACTAAGAACGCAACGTCCTGTTGCAACGTCGAACTGACCCTCGTCCTGAGGGCCCAAGTGTAGAAGCGACTGATCAGCGACGTTTAACTAATGAAACACCTTCCTATTGAATAAAAAAACGGCAGTCTTTGAGACTGCCGTTCTATTCATCCTCCATGTGACGGATGCTGATTGGACGCTGCTTTTTAGATTCGGTCACGTGGCGGTAAAGCTGAATAATCAGTAAGCCGTGCTTGTAAGTCGCTTCAATTTTGTCACTTCGAACAGGAAACGGGAGATCAATGCTGCGTTCGAAGGCGCCGTCGGCAATTTCAGAATGGATTTGATGGCCGCCGCGGTGGTTGATTTCAATTTTTCCTTTAAGCGTAAGGACGGAGTGATCTACGAAAACATCGACGTTTTTCGGATGGTTCATGCCAGGGATGTTCACGAAGCAGAGCAGTTCGTTGTCATACTGGTACATGTTGATGTAGGGAATAGAGGGCTTCATCATGCCTTCGAAGTCACCCCAAAAATCTTGACCGAAAAATCGATCCAGATTCATTTTCCAATCTTTGAATTGATTCATTTCATCAACCTCCATAATTTGTCACTATTTGCGGTGAATTTTCATTGTGAAAGGACTTCTCATGGTTTATAGTGTATGCATGAAAAATCAACTGGGTGAATATCCTGTGAGGACAAGATTTAGCCTGAGTTAGGAGGTTTCATGCATGTTAGAAAATCCATGGTTGGTCATTGGCATCATTTTAGTGGTGAACATCGTCTATGTTACATTTTTCACGCTTCGTATGATCTTTACCTTAAAAGGACAACGTTATTTTGCAGCGTTCATTAGTATGTTTGAGATTGTAACGTATGTGTTCGGTCTAGGATTGGTGCTCGATCGGCTTGATCAGATTGAAAACGTTATTGCCTACGCGTTAGGTTACGGGCTCGGGGTTATCGTCGGGATGAAGATTGAAGAAAAGCTCGCGCTCGGTTATATTACAGTTAACGTAATATCTTCAGACCCGGATATCGAATTTACCCGTAAGCTTCGAGAAAAAGGATACGGTGTGACGAGTTGGTCTGCCTACGGGATGGAGGGAGATCGCCTGGCGATGCAGATTTTGACGCCTAGGAAATACGAACTCTTACTTTATGAAACCATCCGTACCATTGATCCGAAAGCCTTTATTATTTCCTATGAACCGAAGCAGATTCACGGGGGTTTCTGGACGAAATCTGTGAAGAGAGGAAAGATCGAAGATGCCCAAAAAGAACAGCAAGAACGGCAAGAAGCGCTTTGAAGTCGGTGAAAAGGAAACCATCGATCAGTGTCTGGACCGTATAAAAAAAGAAGGTTATATGCCGATTCGCCGTGCGGAAGAGCCGATCTTCCGTGAAGAGATCAAGAATGGTGAAAAAGTCATGGAACCTATAGGTAAAACCATCGTTTTCCATGCAGTGAAGCAGTAAACACGAACATTTTATAATTGTTTCTTTTTCATCGTTCGTTATTTGCGTTGACATAGGATTGCTCCTCTTGATATGATGAAGATAGAATTGCATAATGAAACCTCATATAAGACGGGAATAGGGCCCGTTCGTCTCTACCTGGGAACCGTAAATTCCCGGACTATGAGGGGAGTTCAAGCATCTGATATCATTTTTCTTGAGACACGTATGCCTGTTTAGCTCCTCTCTACGTAGAGGCAGTTAAGCAGGCTTTTTTAATGAAAGTGGGGATTGTATGGCTAAAGTAGGCGTCATCATGGGCAGCATTTCCGATTGGGAAACGATGAAGCAGGCTTGTGATGTACTCGATGAATTGAACATTGCATATGAAAAAGAAATCATCTCTGCGCACCGGACACCAGAAGACATGTTTACGTACGCAGAAGAAGCACGGCGAAAAGGGCTGAAGGTCATCGTCGCAGGGGCAGGAGGGGCAGCTCACCTGCCGGGTATGGTCGCTTCGAAAACGACGCTGCCAGTCATTGGTGTACCTGTCCAGTCCAAGGCTTTGCAAGGTCTGGATTCTCTCCTTTCCATTGTGCAGATGCCGGGAGGGGTGCCCGTCGCCACAGTAGCGATCGGAAGTTCAGGAGCAAAAAATGCAGGACTTTTAGCAGCGGAAATGCTTGGAGCTTTTGACGAAGAGATCGCTTTAAGATTAGAAGATTATCGCAAACAAATGATAGATAAAGTCGAAGGAATGAGGAGCGATTTACGTGAATCATAACGTCGTACGACCAGGACAAACGATTGGTATTCTCGGTGGCGGCCAGCTTGGAAGGATGATGGCTGTAGCTGCCAGACATATGGGCTACCGGATTGCGGTCATGGATCCAACAGAGGATTGCCCGTGTTCACATGTTGCGGACGAGCATATCGTGGCGGCATATGATGATGTAGAAGCAGCCAAAAGGCTGAGTAAGATTAGTGACGTTATTACTTATGAATTCGAAAATGTCGATCTGGAAGTGGCGCGTTTGTTTGAAGCTGACGGCAAACTCCCTCAGGGTGCGTACTCTTTGGAAGTCACTCAGAACCGTTCTAAAGAAAAACAGGTTGCGGTTGATACTGGACTTTCTGTTCCAGATTATGCAATTGTCCATACGTATGAAGAGGCAGTTCAAGCGCTTTCGACTATCGGCTTTCCAGCGGTCATCAAAACGATCAGCGGCGGCTACGATGGAAAAGGTCAATTGAAGCTAGAGCACGAGGATGTCCTTGAACAGGCGGAGTCTTTCATTAAAGAAGGCGGCACGTACATTGTAGAAGCGTGGCTTGCGTTCGACCTGGAAATCTCCCAGGTGTTCACAAGAAGCCTTGACGGAGACATCAGCTATTTTCCAATAGGGGAGAACATCCATAAAAATCATATTTTACATGAAACGAGAGTACCGGCCCGTGTTTCTGAAAGTGTCAGAGAAAAAGCTCAGGCTGCAGTTCGTGCACTTGCAGATAAGATGGGAATTGTCGGCACGTTTGCTGTGGAAATGTTCGTAAAAGACGAAGAGGTTTACATCAATGAAATGGCACCAAGGCCGCACAATTCCGGCCACTATACGATCGAGGCTTGCAGCGTTTCGCAATTCGAACAGCACGTGAGAGCGATATGCGGCTTGCCTTTACTTCCTGTCCATTCCTTCCCGGCAGCGGTGATGATTAATATACTCGGAAAGCATCAAGGCATATTAATTGATAAAATAGAGCAGTATCGTGGTTTTCATTTACATGATTACGGCAAAAAAGAAGCGCGTCAGAACCGTAAGATGGGCCACCTTACATTCATAGGAAACAACTTAGATGAAATCGATGAAAGAATTGTAGAAAACCAAATTCATTTATGGTAGTCAACGAGGAGGAAGACGATGATTGAACGTTACACAAGACCCGAAATGGGAAGCATCTGGACCGAGGAGAACCGCTATCAAGCCTGGCTTGAAGTTGAACTTTTAGCCTGTGAAGCATGGAGCGAGCTTGGAGTGATCCCGAAAGAGGACGTTGAAAAGCTGCGTGAAAAAGCATCCTTTAATGTCGAGCGCATCCACGAAATCGAAGCGGAAACACGTCATGACGTGGTCGCTTTTACACGAGCGGTCTCAGAGACTGTAGGGGAGGAACGCAAGTGGGTTCACTACGGTCTAACTTCGACAGACGTGGTTGATACGGCTTTGTCCTATCAATTGAAGCAGGCGAATGAAATTATCCGCAAGGACCTTGTCAATTTCATTGAAATACTTGGTGAAAAAGCGAAAGAGCATAAGCATACGGTCATGATGGGGCGTACACACGGGGTTCACGCTGAGCCGACAACATTCGGTCTTAAGCTCGCGCTTTATTATGAAGAAATGAAGCGGAACCTGGAACGCCTTGACCTGGCCATCAAAGGCATTGAAGTCGGTAAGCTATCCGGAGCCGTAGGAACGTATGCCAATATCGATCCATATGTGGAAGAGTATGTGTGCGGCAAGCTTGGACTTGAAGCAGCTCCTGTCTCTACCCAGACGTTACAGCGTGATCGTCACGCTCATTACGTTTCTACTCTTGCTTTGATTGCGACTTCCATTGAGAAGGTTGCGGTTGAAATCCGCGGCTTACAGAAAACTGAAACGCGGGAAGTTGAAGAATTCTTTGCGAAAGGGCAAAAAGGCTCTTCAGCCATGCCGCACAAACGTAACCCAATCGGTTCAGAGAATATGACGGGAATGGCGCGCGTGCTGCGCGGTGAGATGCTGACAGCATTCGAAAACGTTCCATTGTGGCACGAGCGTGATATTTCACACTCCTCTGCAGAGCGTGTCATTCTTCCTGATGCGACTATAGCGATCAACTATATGTTGAACCGCTTCAGCAATATCGTGAAAAA
>NZ_JRNX01000449.1 GCF_000786645.1 Halobacillus sp. BBL2006 | reverse complement strand
TCAGTCTTCTTTTCTCATGCTTATTTTTCGGCCATGGATCTGAGAAATTCAAATAAATATGATCAACTTCATTCGTGGCGAATAAGTCACGGAGATCTTCGGCATCCTCGTTTACAAGGCGGGCATTTGTTGTTTCTGAGTTCAGTACTTTCTTCAAAGCACCTACAATGACACTTTTGACCCGTTCAATTCCAATGAAATTGATCTCCTCATGTTGTTTGCTCATTCCGGCAATAAATTGTCCTTTCCCAGAACCAATTTCCAAGTGTAAAGGCTTAGAGGGTTCGGCGAACAACTCTTTCCATTTTCCTTTCCATTCAAAAGGGGCTTGGACGACGATATGGTCATTTTCTTTCATAAAATCATCAGCCCAAGGTTTATTTCTTAAACGCATTGTTAAAATTCCTCCTCCTACCGTTAAAATATTACCATGAAGTCGTTTATTTTTAAAAGTTCAATCTAACAATTCCTTTTTTTGACTTTTATTATATCTTAAAGATACATATAGTTGAGTTATGAGATGGATGGGAACCAAGGGCATGCCGATTTTTATCGAATTTCCCCCTTTTCTTTATCCTCCTCAAACAATCGGTTTTTCCAATCTGCCTTACCATCCTCCAAGTTACTCAATATCCTTTTTATCCACTTTTTAAGCTGAAAATTTTATTAAAAAATCAATGACCTTAAAAGTTTTTATAAAATACTGGGCATATCGGTGAATAAGCTACTATGTGCGCCTATTTGTAATGATGGATGAGTTATTCCCATCCTACACCTCCCCTTCCTTTCATACTGTGAAATACTCAGTTGAAAGAGGGTTGGGTTGTAAACGCTTTCTAAGATACGATATTAATCGTGTAATACTAATATGAAATGGAGTGAAGCCAGAACATGAAACTAATGATTAAAACGTTTGAAATGACTGTGCTAGCCACTTTCTCTGTACTATTTGCAGGATACGCATTATTTATATATCCTTTTGAAAAATTAAGCGAAAAAATGAGTTCTGAAGTTCGCGAGAAAAAATTAAAATATACACCAACAGTTTCTCAAGGTTAAAAAAACCGTTGCTAAGCATTTTAGCAACGGTTTTTTTTTGATGATTTTTAATAAATATTGTGTCTATTCATCATCTTCTTCAGCTTTTTAATTCGGATGGAAGATTCATCGTATTCGCCTCTCATCTGGTGCCATTGAATAAATGAAAGAGCTTGTGAGACTGCATACCATACCATGCGATTGTACAAATCATCGCCCGGTTCCATGCCATACTCTTCCAGCCAGTGAGACCAGCTTTCCTGGGGGATATAAGAATAGAGAAGCATTCCAAGATCAAGGGCAGGATCTGCGACCATAGCGTTATCCCAGTCGATCAAATATAGCTGATCAGATGCCGAGAGCAGCCAATTGTTGTGATTTGTGTCACAATGGCATACGACATGAACGTCATGCGCCACCTCATCAACCTTGCTTTCAAGGAATTTAATAGCTTGATGGATTTCGATTCTCGGATCTATTTGATTTAATACTTTCTGATTCTCTTTTATATCTTTTAAAATCTCTGTCGGTGTTAATGGTTGTTTCCCTAATCTCATAAGCATATCGAGAAGCTCAGTAGAATGATGAATCTTGCTTAGCAATGCCGCTACACGCGGATGCTTCATCTCTTCGGGGTTCAACTCGCGACCTTCTAACCATTCTTGTGCAGTAATCACATCACCATTCTCTAAACGCTTGGTCCAAACAAGCTTGGGCACAATTCCCTCGGCAGAAAGTACAGCAAGAAATGGAGAAGAATTTCTCTTAAGAAATAATCTCTTCCCATCCGTTTGAGCATAATATGCTTCTCCTGTCGAACCGCCTGCTGGTGTAATCGTCCAATCATTTCCAAGAATATGTTCCAACCAATTCACCTTCAATTCCTCAAATCTTCCTGTGATTACATCACGTCGTTATCGTTCTTTTAGTATATCGTACTTAGGGCCTGTTCCAAAGGATTTGTTTTGTATCAATGCACCTTAAATTAGATTAACTCATCTATCTCGTAACTTTCAAGAATTTTCTCTTAGGCGGAATAGAACGTCCTTTTTGTTCCGCTTTTCTTGATATCAGACTCCATACACTCTCCACTTTGACCATCAATCTGATAGGGTAAAGGTTGTTCAGAAGAAACTTTCACTGTATGAGCTTCTCTTACAGACACTTCCTTTAATTTTGTATGGGTGCCGAAGAATACGGTCAGAAACAGACCTAGGATCTTCCACTTTGAAATGGAGTCAATCACTAAAACATGAAAACCAGGATGTTGGATATGCATTTTGGGGGTGATCTTCATTCCTCCTCCATAGTAAGGGTGATTTGTCACTGTAACCATAGCAGCGTTAGCAAATTGCATCGTCTTTTCGTCTATCTGAAGTTCTACCGTTATCGGTTCATAATTTTTCAACAAACGTAAAAGTGCTAGCGTATAAATGAATTTTTGCAGGTAAAGTCGTTGCATCCATTTTCTGAAGACTGGTCGATTCGCGGCAGATACGATTTTACCGTCCAGTCCAAATCCAATACTATTTGCAAAGTATCTCGAACCGCGTTGATAACGTTGGTTTGGGACAAACACTCCTTGATGAAGGTGTACAATTTTGGGATGGGTTATCATTTTACGAAATAACTCCACACCTTTTTTTCTCGTGCCGATCCCCCTTGCGAAGTCATTTCCTGACCCCGCTGGTACAAAGGCTATAGGAATAGAAGGACGTTTTTTTGTGCCATTGATGACTTCATGCAACGTCCCGTCCCCTCCCAACACGAAAATGCATGCGAGGGATTCATGATGGATTTCAACAACTTGCTCAGCAATTTTTTCTGCATGACCAGCATACTCAGTGAAAAATGCCCGACAGTTTTTTTGCTTGTAAAGAGGATCCTTCTTCAATCGTTCGAAGAGCTTCTGGGCCTTGCCATATCCTGCTTTCGGATTAACGATGAGTATATTCATCAGACATTTCTCCTATTTTCCTTATCAAATCATTATACAATCTGATACTATTTTATTATAATAATAACAAAAAGGAGGACCTTTATATGGGTAAAGACTGCCAATTTTGCGGAACATCTGTTCATTTACCGGATCGCGGCGCCATTATTCTTAACCGATCCAATGTAGATAAAGAAGATAGACTCGAGAACTTAACTGTACACCATGAAAATGAGGAAGCAATTGTATTCAATTATCATTCACAACAAGAACTTCAACTTTCGCTTGAGACTTTATTTCAAAGCCATTCCCCTAGTTATTGGCTTCATATTTTGAATTTGGACACTTCACAATCTTTTCCGATTTCTATTCAGCACTTATATGAAAGGTTAAAAAGACCAGAGATCGCAGACGTTATTCACCAGGGAAGTTTCACCTCACATTTGCAGCCGATCATAGACATGAGAGAAAACCGCATATTCGGATATGAAGCTTTACTTCGTACAAAAGATCACATCATCGCGCCAGGTGAGTTATTCCACTATGCTCAAGCTTCAGGCTTACAATCTATGCTGGACCAAAAAGCTAGAAGGTCTGCTGTCAAAGCAAAGTCTGAACATTTGGAGATCGGTCAGAAGATATTTATAAATTTCTTACCTTCTACGATTTATGTACCGGAATTTTGTCTGCAGCATACTTTTCAAATTGTGGAAGAGTTTGATATTGATCCATCTGATTTAGTATTTGAAGTTGTTGAAACAGAGAAAATCTCAGATGTCCAGCATTTGAAATCCATCTTAGATACATATAAAACATCTGGAATGAAGGTAGCTCTTGATGATGTCGGTACAGGTTATAGTACGATTGAAATGCTCAGTCTATTAAAGCCAGATTATTTAAAAATCGATAAATCATATATTCGAGACTGCCATAAAGATAAGACCAACCAAGAATTTTTACATCAAGTAATGAACCGTGCAGCGAAGCTAGGTATCCATGTACTTGCGGAAGGTATAGAAACGGAAGAGGAATGGCACTGGTTACAAACGATGGGAGTCGACTATGGTCAAGGATACTTTCTTGGAAAGCCTAAGCCTTCACCTGAAAAGGAGCTTATTCTTCCATAATCTCCTTTTCCATATCCCATTCGGGTCTCCTCACAGACGTCGTTTGACAATGTTTCAACAGGGCTTCTGCAGCCTTGAGTTGAGTATGTTTAAGTGGAGACGATATTTTCCTTTTTTCTTGCAGCCATCCTTCGTACCGCTCCCTGTCAATGTAATCTGTTTGAAAGCGTGATGATGCTCCTTGAATGGTAAGTTCAGGAGCCAGAATGACAAGCCGGTAAGGAAAGTCTAATTGATAACTACCCAGGACACTTTTCACATAAGATTCCGTTCTTTTCAAGGTAATTATAGGAGTCAAAAACCTTGAACTCTTTCCTTCGTGTTCTGCGTACCAGCTTTTCTCTGAAGTAGGATGGATCCTTGTTCCTGCTGGAAAATTCAACTCATGAATGATTTCAATTCCTGAGGGCCCTATTAGGATGGTTTCTGCCTCCATTTTTGCTTTTCTAAGCTCCACTATCGGATGGTACATGAGAAAGTATGTATCAGGAATCCTTTGTAATAAACGAGTCAGTTTATCATCGTGACGGTAGTAGTCATCGACGAAAGATTTTTCTCTTAGTGTCGTTGTAGCCCACTTTAGCTGAAAAGGAAACAGACCGTCTAAGAAATGATGCTTTAACTCATCGACCGTTTTCGGTATATCCATTTTCTCGACTTCCTGTACCTTTTTATCATCCGTTTCAACAGACTTATTTTTTTTAAAAAACTGAGAGATGCCTTTAGTTGGGATAGGTTCGATCTCCACAGGCTCTTCTCGGTCTGTTTCCCATAGTCCCTGCTCAAACATCTGCTGCATTTTACTCCATTTCTCTTTTTTTAATCGTATAAATTGACTGGGATATTGGTAGATGCCCATTTCATATCTGGAAACATAATCTTGTAGCTTGATTAATTGCACCACTTCTACACCTCCGTTTTAAGGGAAATGTCAGCTGCCACTTCATATTTAGGCATCTGTCCTGGATGGATGCGAAAAATAGAGAATTGTTCTACATCCATATGGTAGTGCTCATCCAGCAGCGAGTCATACTGTTCTAACGAAAGAGGAGACGTCCCTTCAGCCTTTTTCTTCGCTAAGGTCACATGTGGATGATAAGTCCTTTTCTCTGTTTGAAAGCCCAATTCTTCTCCTATTTGATCAATTCCCAGCTTTATCTCACTTAGCTCTGAAGGCTTTTCGACCTGTGCATGAAAAACTCTTGGTTGTTTTCGATCACCGAAGTATCCTGCAGGACCGATCGATAAGGTAAAGGAACTTGGCCACTCGAAATCCGTGAGTCGATTATGATACTCTTCAATAGTGTTATCGGAGCAGCCTCCTAAAAACTTTAATGTAATGTGAAAGTCTTCTGTAGCCGTCCAATCTTTATAATCCATTGAATCAGAGAGGATGTCTTGCCATTTTGACAACTCTGCTCTTATAAATTCACTTACTTTGATTCCAATAAAATAGTGTGCCGTCATGCTACATACTCCTTACTTGATAGATTCATCCACTTCGAAACGACTAAAACTAAAAGGATTCCGATGAGTGTCATTCCAGAAAAGAAACCATACATGCCTGTCACGCTCCATAGATCGATCAATACCCCTCCAATAAAAGTAAAGAATGCATTACCCAGTCCATTTCCAACGGCTGAATACAACCCCACAGCGGTTGCACGTACATTGTCAGGAGCTAATTCCCTTACAAGTATCAAAGCGGCCGGAATGTAAAGTCCTACAGATACCCCTTGAACAATCGTCGTCGCATAGACCACTTCACTAGACGGTTCAAAGAAATATAAAAACCACCTTCCGCAAGACACACACGAACTGATAATAATGACAGACAGACCCCCTAACCGATTGATGACCTGCTGGGCGAATTTCATAAATGGTGCTTCACTTCCCGCTGCAAGTAAAAAGGCAATCCCGACCCCGGATAAAGTCCCTCCCACCGAAAGAATAAACGTTCCAAAATAGTAGTTATTCGCTAATACAGGACCAAAGATCAAGAAATTTGAAACTAAAAACAGTAAAAAAGGCTTTTGTTTTAATAACACCTTCAATCCTGTGCGGAAAGAAACCGTAACTTCATCCGCGCGCTTAGGGAATTGTAAAAGAGCTACAAGACAAAAGAGAAGCCCTGAAGAAAAGAAATAAAA
>NZ_JRNX01000448.1 GCF_000786645.1 Halobacillus sp. BBL2006 | reverse complement strand
GGCGTGCTGCCGCCACTTTGGTCGAGGGCTGCGATAAATCCATTTCCACTTTGGACCTTATCAAATTGTGTTTGATTCATATGCTTCACTCCTCTTTGTTTATCATTCCTCTATACCCTTTCCCGTTCATCGCTCATCTTTAACATAAGTTATAGACTGATCTAAAGGGGAAGTTGCATGAGGTCAGTGGTTAAGGCGTATCATATAAAATTTCATCGGCTTTATCTTCTGCCTCTTTTTCAGGGAGATTTTCAATGATCTCAAGCATTTTGTTTGTGATGCTCCCAATCTCCCGACGGCTGTAACCAAGTTCATTCATTGCGATGGTTGTGTATGCTAGCGAATCGCTTTTTTCCACACCAGGTTCCTCCTTCTATTTAGTGATGATCTTAGTGTGTGCGATTTTTCGCTTGCTATTACCAGTATCTTCATCTCAATAAAACAGGGGAGTGTTACTTTTAATGGTGAATTCTATCATTCACCAAACGCTTCGGGAAGCATCTTAAACCCGTCAATCTCCGCGTCCTCTTCTACTTCAATCATGATACATCGTTTTCCCTTATAGTTGACTTGCCTCACATATTGCAAATCCTGAGGACTGATAGAGATGTTAGCGATTTTTGTGTTGATTTTGATTGATTTCGATTTGTATTTTGGGACGATACTGCTGGCTTTCAGCTCGTACGCATCGTCTTGAGTGACTCGTTGAAAAGCAGTTTTGACTTTTTCAGAATCGACAGTTTCACCACTCTGGGTCAACACACGTTCCACGTCTTTATAGTCGAGCCTTGGTGGTTCATCATCTTCGTTTTCTTCCACAACGCGATTGATTTCCCCGTAGACACTGGCAAGGGTGGAGGGGTTCATCTGATCTCCGACGACGTCCTTGATGACTTCCTCAAACACCGCTTTGTCTTCTTTCGCTGTCATAATCTCTTCACCGTTTAGTACGTCTTCGATAAATCGGTAGTCAGGTTCATTAGCTTTACCTGCGGCGTAAAGCACGTGATTCACATCTGAAGTGCCTTCCGTGATAGAAGGAAAAAGGAATCCTGACATTGGGTTTTTAAGGTCGATAACCGGGTCTACCTCAATCTTGTATTTGAATTCCTTCTCCACATAGTCAAACTGGATTTCTTTTTTAGGTTCCTCGGTTTTGTTGATGCTGCAAAGAATGAAGGGATTGGAGTACACAGCATCCCGTTCACTTTCTTCTGGTTCGTCATTACGACGCTTCGTTGGCTTTAAGTACTCAGCACGAATGAAAGTGATGACGACGTCCTTCTCATAAGGATTGTCCTTAATCATTTTCTCTGTCATCTTCAGCATTTCTACTTTCCAGTCCTCGACCTCGCTGCTTAGCAGCCCTTTATGTAGAATGAGCTGACTATGATCTTCTGCCTCGCGCTGGAATTTCAGTTCGAACAATTTTTCATCAAGCTGGCCAGTCAGCACTTTCTTGAAATTGTTCATAAAAAGCTCCTGCTGATCCCGGTCGAGCATCTCGAACGGCTGGCTCTGGTGATGGTAAATGTCAG
>NZ_JRNX01000447.1 GCF_000786645.1 Halobacillus sp. BBL2006 | reverse complement strand
GTGCTGGTTAATGGCTCTTGTTGTTGGTTGATGATTATTTATTTGCGTATATTTTTGATTTCGCTTCCCTGCGGCGACGGTGCAGAATCGGTTCTGTATAGCCGCTTGGCTGGTCATATCCTTTTAATACCAAGTCGCAGGCTGCCTGAAAACCTACAGATGTGGCATAATCCGCAGCCATTGGCTGGTACTCCGGATCATCCGCGTTTTGTTCGTCTACCACCTTGGCCATACGCTTCAATGTTTCAAGTACCTGCTCTTCACTCACAATTCCGTGGTGAAGCCAGTTGGCCATGTGCTGACTTGAAATACGGAGGGTGGCACGGTCTTCCATCAAATCGATATTATTGATGTTGGGCACCTTGGAACAGCCGATTCCATGTTCCACCCAGCGAACGACATAGCCAAGAATTCCTTGCGCATTGTTATCCAGCTCTTCCTGGATCTCTTCAGGACTCCAGTTTTGATTATTAACAACAGGTATTTGCAAAATGTCATTCTGCAGATCGCCCTGATCCTTGGACATCTCCTTCTGCACTTTACCTACGTCGATTTGGTGATAGTGGAGCGCATGCAGCGTGGCGGCCGTCGGTGAAGGCACCCAGGCGGTATTCGCACCTGCTTTCAACTGGCCATCTTTCGTTGCCAGCATTTCAGCCATCAAATCAGGCATCGCCCACATCCCCTTACCGATCTGCGCTTTTCCGCGGAAACCGCTCGCAAGACCAACGCGGACGTTCGACTTTTCATACCCGTTCAACCAGGCAGAGCCCTTCATATCGTTTTTGCGAATGACAGGTCCAGCTTCCATCGATGTGTGGATCTCGTCGCCGGTACGATCCAGGAAGCCTGTATTGATAAACGCGATCCGCTCTTTCACTTCCTTGATACATGCTTTCAAATTCAGCGTGGTCCGGCGTTCTTCGTCCATGACCCCGATTTTAAGCGTATTGCGCTTATAGCCCATCAAACCCTCCGTCCGGTTGAACAAATCGTTGGCAAACGCCACTTCCTCGGATCCGTGCATCTTCGGTTTTACGATATAAACCGAACCTTTAGCGGAATTTTGATAGCGGCCATTGTTCAGCACATCATGCTTGGCAAGTAACCCTGTGATGACGGTATCCATAATCCCTTCAGGAATCTCTTCTCCGTTTTTATCAAGGACGGCATGTGTCGTCATCAAATGTCCGACGTTACGGGCGAACATAAGGGAGCGTCCAGACAACGTTAATTCTCCACCGTCCGGAGTTGTGTACGTGCGATCAGGGTTGAGCTCTCGTTTCATCTCCTTGCCGCCTTTATTGAAGGTAACAGAGAGATCACCTTTCAAAAGACCGAGGTAATTACGATAGACTTCTACTTTATCGTCTGCGTCGACCGCCGTTACAGAGTCTTCGAAGTCCATGATTGTCGTAACAGCTGACTCTACAAGGATGTCTTTGACTCCCGCTTGATCGGTCTGACCGATCGGATGATTGTGGTCGATTTGGATTTCCAGATGAAGTCCGTGGTTCCTCAACAGCACCCCTTTAGGAGCATCCGGCTGTCCGACAAAGCCAGCTAGTTGGGAAACATTTTTCAATCCTGTCGTCTCTTCGTGAGCGAGCTTCACAGAAAGCTTGCCGTCAATGACTTGATAAGCCTTCACGTCCTTATGGGAACCATTATCTAACGGCGCCGTTTCATCAAGGAATTCTTTCGAATAAGCGATGACTTTGTCGCCTCGCACAGGGTTATAGTCTCCTTTAATTTCTGCCCCGCCCTCTTCACTGATCGCGTCCGTTCCGTACAGAGCATCATACAAACTGCCCCAGCGCGCATTTGCTGCATTGATCGCATAACGTGCATTGTTAACAGGTACGACGAGCTGAGGTCCGGCTTGAACCGCTATTTCGTCATCAATATTCTCTGTGGAAACTTTGAAGTCTTCCACATCTGATTCAATATAATTCAATTCTTTCAAAAAGGATTTGTACGTATCAGGATCAATGGTGCTGTTTTGTTTATGCCACTCGTGAATTTTATTTTGAATCTCCTCACGCTTTTGCAGTAGCGCTTTATTTTCAGGCGCCAGATTATGGACGATCGCTTCTAAGCCTGACCAGAAATCATCACTTGAAACACCGCTTTCCGGAATCGCTTCTTTGTTTATGAACTCGTGAAGTACTGGAGCTACTTGAAGATTACCAACTTTTACGTAGTCTTTCACAGGAAATTCCTCCTTTAATGGATATCAAAGTTATAAACGGTAAAAACGCTTACATGAATTGTCATAAAATTCTATCTCTTCGTCGTTATTTATCATATAATAAAAATTACCATATCGAAAATATATATTTGGAATTTGTATTATTCCATTCTGTTATAACTGATTTCACCCTTGTCAGGTAGCTGTGTGATAGAAAAAGGAGGAGGGGAATCTTTTTGGATATACGTCATTTAGAATATTTTGCTGAAGTGGCCAAACAATTAAGTTTTACGAAAGCAGCTGCGTCTTTACACGTTTCCCAGCCGTCTCTTAGTAAAGTCGTGAAACAGCTGGAGACTGAATTAGGGGTCCCGTTATTCTACCGCTCCAAGCAG
>NZ_JRNX01000045.1 GCF_000786645.1 Halobacillus sp. BBL2006 | reverse complement strand
GAAAATAAATAAAAAGCAGGGAACTTCATTTATAGAAAGTCCCTGCTTTGTGTTTAATAAAGGAAGATACATTGACTGTACTGTATTCACTTCTTCCATTCTATATAGTTTCATTACATATAAATAGTTATCACCCCTGTTCTCAAAACAAATTTTAACAATATTCACCATCCTCATAACTCCCACATTTATCCCCATTTAAAATTTGTGTCTGTTCTCAATAATATATTTTTTTATTTATATAAATATGAAGGAGAGTTTATTTATGGATGTTCGAGATAAGGTAGTTTCTTATTGGCGAACTTGCCTTTCAGATATGTTAAGGCGAGACCTTGATGTTAACAAAACAGAGCAGGTTACTCTACCTCGTAAAGAATACAAGAATGGAAGAATAACTGAAGAGACATATGAAGAAGTAGGGAGCACAATCAAAAATAAAAAGCAGCGAAGTATTGATTGTGTTATTGCTCCTTTTGTATTAAAACCTAGTCAAAGATACTACAATGAAAATTATTTTATTTCCCCTATCCTTATTCCAGTTACACTTGATAAAGCAACACTAAAGTTTACATATGATGAAAAATTCCAGCCATGGATTCCGAGGATATTACTGGAACCTCATAACATAACAAGTATGGATACATTAGGAACCATGTGGGATTATGAGAGGTATTTAACGAACAAAGGGTTATTAAGACCGGATAATTGGGATCATCTACTTCACTATGTAAAGGAATTAGATGAAAACGTCCTTGATTATTCCGATGGAGAATATGTAATGGACAGAGAATGTAAATTGTTTCTTGATGTGCAAAATAACCAATATGCAACTCAAACCTTATTAAATTTTTATGAACAGATGGAGAGAGATCAACCTCATGTTCCATTATTCGATGAATACATAAGTCTCCAACAAAAGCAATTAACATCAAATCAAGCAAGTGGCTTTGAATTATCTAAGCAACATTTAGGTCAGATGAGTGATGAGCATTCACTATCCCCGTCTCAAAGAGAGACTCTCCATAACTTTATGACTCAAAAATCAGGAAATATTCTGGCCGTTAATGGACCACCTGGGACCGGGAAAACAACTTTACTTCAATCGGTAGTGGCTACAAAATTCGTAGAATCAGTTCTACATAATGATGAAACACCACCAATTATTTTTGTCTCTTCCACAAATAATCAAGCCGTAACTAATGTTATAGACAGTTTTGGTAGTACGAATGAAATGATGGATATAGATGAAAAAGTAGGACTTGAGGGTAGATGGGTTCCTAATGTTAAAAGCTATGGTCTTTATGTTCCTTCCAAAACTAAGTTCAAGAAGCTGCAAAAAGATGAGACTTCCTATTACATGCAGAGTCCTGATGGTGATGGATTTTTGAAAAAAGCTAATCAATCAATTTTGAACCAAGAACATACATACCTTGAATATTTTGAAAAATATTCCGGTCTTGAGAATCAATCGTTAGAGGATGCTGCGGAGTGGTTACAGAGTCAAGTAAAAGAAACAATTCAAAACATGTGGAATGTCATAGATGTATTAGAAGAGATAAATCATTTAGATGTCATCATCATCAAAAGACAGGATTATTTACGTCAAGCGCACCTCTCATTGCTATCAAGAGTCGTTAAATTTCTAACCAATATTGATATATATTTCAAGAATCTAAAAAGAAAGTCTCTTATCAAAAAGTTAAATGCCTTGTATGGTTACCAGCATACAAATAAAGAGTATAAGAGTATGTTCACTGATTTGGATAGGTATCACAGGTACATGGCCTTCAAATATTCTGTTCATTATTGGGAAGCAAAGTACCTCATCAATCAAAAGAGAAAGTCTGAAGAATATGAAGATACACTGAAGAAATGGAAGGATTCTGCACATTTATTTCCTTGTCATGTTTCTACATTGTATACTTTGCCAAGTGCCTTTAACCAATCCAAAATGAAAGGGATAGAACCTTATTATAATGCTATCGACCTGTTAATTATTGATGAAGCAGGTCAAGTTTCCCCAGAAGTTGGTGGTCCTGCTTTTGCCTTGTCCAAATCTGCTTTGGTAGTTGGTGATGAGTTGCAAATAGAACCTATATGGAATCTTTCACCACCAATTGATGAAGCTAACATGGTTCGAAGTGGTATTGCTCGTAAACAGCATTCAAATCGTGACTACCATTTGTTGAAAAAGTTAGGTATAAGTACAACAGGTACTTCATTAATCAAAACTGCTCAAAAGGCAAGCTCTTTTCAAAAAATAGAAGGTATGAGGGGGATGTTCCTTTCAGAGCATAGAAGATGTCAAGATGACATCATTCGCTATTGTAACGATCTCGCTTATAATGGAAAGTTAGAGCCAATGGCTACGAAAAAGAAGGATTATAAATTCTTGCCTTATTTAGGATATGCAAACATTGAAGGGGAAGCACAGCTAAGGGGTGGTAGTAGATATAACCAAAATGAGGCTAAGGCTATTGCTCAATGGGTCAAAAACAACGAAGAACAACTAACTCAAGTAAGCGGCAAAACGATAAGTGATACTATTGCCATCATCACACCTTTTACTCAACAGAAACTAGCAATAAAAAAAGCATTAGGCAACAATTATAAGAATGTTGTCGTTGGAACTGTTCATTCCTTACAAGGGGCAGAGAGAGATGTCATCATCTTTTCTCCTGTATATTCTAACAATAATAGTTTCTTTTTTGATAAAGGTGTCAACATGCTAAATGTTGCAGTGTCAAGAGCGAAGCAATCTTTCTTAGTGTTTGGAAATATGAAGATTTTCCATAAGGAAGGTAATAAGCCGTCTAATTTACTTGCTAGATATATATTCTCTGATATTAATAATAAGTTAAGATGAGCGCAAAGACACTATTCCTTAAGATTATATTTAATTTACTACTCAAAAAGATAAATGTAGGATTGCTTCATACGGGAGGTATTACCGTCATGGAGACGAGAACAGTTATAGGAAATTACAGGGCAAATGAAAGGTATGATAAAAAGTTTATCCCAAAGAAATTGAAGAGTTTCTCTATCACCACCCCGATGTGTTAGACATTCAAGTACATAGTATTACTGATAAGAATTTCGGTCCAAGATAAAGTAATGTATATAGACACTTAACAAAATGTCTGGGCTAAACTTATGTCACTCCTGCCCCCTATAACCTTATCATGCTAATGCTTTAGTACAGTGGGGTCAGGCATTAATTTGAAGATTTCAAGATGAAGAATATGTACTTTGATAAATAATATGTAGTGGTCGAATCTGTTTAATGATCTCAACCAGATCAGGAAACAAATGGATACGGTCCATCATATAGACCTGACATAATTAAGCCATGAGAAAGGACTCTCACGCTATCAGTGGAAAACTGGAAATAACCATCCTTATGGAATTTACATCTATTCAACTCAAAGGACCAACAAAAAAATGTATGGAAGAGTACCTTTATGGATCACTGACTAAACCTTATGAACCTCAACATCGATCTTGGAATTAGTAAAAAATAAAGGAGACTAATCGAATTGAACGTCTATTTAGATTCAAATATCATTTATTCCGACCCATTTTTCAAACAATCATATAGCCACTTAACCTTGGAATTAGCTCAAGAAAATATAGTGAATATTTATATGTCCCGTGTAGTTTATCAGGAATCATACAATAATTATAAGAAACAAATTCAAGAGATGATGTCAGATATAAAGAAACTTCAGGCCAAGGAAAAGTTCACCAAAGGATCAATTGATGAATACTTTGAGGTCAAGCAAGATGGTATTTCTAATTACTTAAAAGAATTTGAGGAGTTTTATGAGGAGTTATTTGCACAAGGAGTCATTACTTTAATAGAGTACGACAATAATATTTTACCTGAATTGGTATCTCGTTCACTACAAAGAGTGCAACCGTTTACTGATAAGAAGCAGGAATTTAGAGATGCGATCATTTGGCTATCGTAAGTAGCTCATTCTAAAGAAGATAGTACGATAGGCAGCTGTTATTTAGTATGTAGCAACCGTAATGATTTTGGTCAAGATAATGAAATTTTTGCGGACTTAAAGAAAGATTCTACTGATTTTAACCTAGTTTATTCTTTGAATGAGTTAATTTCAACAGCTACGGAAATTCAAAAATACAAAAAACCAACAGATTGGAAAAGAAAACCGAAAAAAGATCAAGAGTCCTTTGTTACTAACATCGTCGAAACACATTGTATGGATGATATAAACGATAGCTTTAATACCCACATTACTTACCGTGAACTATATGAGTATCTCTTTGGTATTAATATATATTCTTATAATGGATACATGGATGTTGATGTTATAGATATTACAGAAGTGGGAGTTAATGAAGTGGAAGCTCTTTTAGATAATGTAATTATAAAAGGGCATATGGTGGGTTTCGCCTCTGTAGCAACATATACATACGGAATACCAGGACTAACGGAAGAAAGTGATCCTGATTTACTCGAAACGAATTTAGTACAACTAAAGATTTCTTATTCTCTAGCTTTGAATAGTGAATTGGAATACGAAGACTTTGAAGTTGAAAATATAGAGATGACTCATAAAGCACTAAACTTATCATGAGAGTATAAAAAGGGGCGATGCCTAGATATATGGACAATAAACCCATATAATGTTGTGAAGATCATCTGGACCACATCATTTTCGGTTACATCAATTAATGCCATGAGTGTGATCCCACCTGCGAAAATTGAAATTAACGTGCGGTCCCTTAGCAGGCAGGCTATATTGTCTAAAGCCTATTATTAAAATCTATGTATATCTCATGAGAGAGCACCTCTTTAATGGCGCTCTCTCTTTTTAATCTTACAATCTGTTATGAAACATTTCCTAAACACAAGATTTTCCGGCATATTTCGGGGCGTTACAGGCACTTAGACTTTTTGATTTTGAGAAAACCATCCTAAGTAAATGATCGTTTGCATTTATTATCAAGTAATCATACCAACTCATCCATCAATGCTAACAGAGATCCTCTATGCTGAACCATGTCAATACTATTTACGCTCTGAATTAATGCTCTGTGAAGATTTTCAGCTCTATCGATTAAGGAGTTTATTATCCGAACACATTCTTTCTGTTCTTCAGTAAGCGATTCCATTTTGCTCTTGATTGAATCCTGTGTTGATTCATCTAAAATGAAAAATAACTTTCCGAGCAGACCTACCCAAACATCAGAAACTTGAATTAATCGTTCTGTTTTGGAATCAATGAATTTATAATTGTCTAGTTTACCGCCATTCAAAGTGAAAGGCATAGCCTCTAATGACGATTCTGCCTCTGCTTCTTCATCAAAATAATGGATGGAATCTTTATATAATGCGCACCGCCCGGTTCTTAAACCTGAGTATTCCTCAACTAATAATCCTGGTGTGTTATCTTTAATGAAGAACAGTTCTTCTCCCCGTCCATTCTCTTTAAGTAACTGCCGGAAGTTTTCTAAATAGAAGTCGTCATCATCATATGACTGGATAAGATCGCTAAGTTCATAGCAAAAGTCCTTAATATCAGCTTTCACTAAACTCGGATAATCGTATCTATAAAATATAGGCAAGATTTCATCTAAATGGGCTACGACAAATCTATGCCAGCTTGCCTTCAGAGCTTCTAACCATTCAGGTCCAAAGTTGAACTGTGTCTGAGTGACAAATAACGAATCTACAATATCCACGATGGAGTAGTACATATTATTTAAAGTAGCATAGTGGACATAGAGGCCACTGCTTTCTAACCATGTGAGGAATTGCTGAATTGGTTTCTTCCCTATTGCAGTCCAGAAATCAGCTCCTCTACCAGCTAAAGTTCTAAACTTGATTTCTGGAGCTTGGATTTTCAGTTCATCGTATAATAATTCTAAATTACACGGTGGACTATTACCATTAAACAGCACACCACCGAGAATAAAGTCATTAACAATGGCCTCTTCAGCATTCACACCATTATCGGTCAGTCTAAACTTGCGAACGTTTCCGGTCTCATCATAATAGAAGCTGTACTTTTCATTAAGTAATGGTATGCCGGATGATGTGCTCCAAATATTTCGATATTGGTCTACATCCATGCTACCTACCTCCCCATCCGATCTCTTTGTAAGCTTATCTCCATACTTTTAGTGCTCGTTTTTAAACAGATAAAAAATTAAAAATATTTGATAACAAGATCAAGACCATTATGGTAATAGGTTAATAAGTTAAATTGCCTGGCACCTATTATTATGTGTTCAAAAGGAAGTAAGGATGATAACGAAAAATATCTACCTCATTTTTCATTCATCATCTAAATCTAAGAAGAAATTAACAAAATCTCTTCCGAATTTAGACACTTCAAAATTATCCTTTGATTTAAGCTTTGGTTCCTTTAGTTTCGGCAAAGAGCGTTTATGTTTTGGATTTGTTAATTTTTCTAAATAAGAATATAATTCTTTGAATTTTTTTGAGATCTCTTCTAAATCAGAATATATATTTAAGTCTGTTCGGGTTGTTAATATTCCAATCCTATGAAGATTCCGACGAACAGCCTCATATTGCTCGTAACTAAGTCCATGTCTTTCCATTATATCTTGGTATGATTCTCTATTTTCGTGGTTAAGAACATAACGGGAACAGTACATTAAATTTAGTACTGATATATCCACCATCCTCAATTCTTTTAAAACATCATAATAAGTAAGGATAAAATCGTCTGATATCTGTTCATGCTGTGTAACGTTCACAAAGCCATTAACCATATATTCAATTTTTTCTTCTTGTTGTTCATCTATAACGTAATCCATAATATAAGAAAATAGTTGATCTATCTTATCTTTTTGTTTATCCGTTTTTTCTTTCAAATTCAAATTGACTTCTTCGATCTTTGCGTACAACTCTTCAGTAAAAACAACAATATTCCTTTCAAACCGGGCACGTTTATATCCTTGGACAGCTCCTGAAACAACAGGAACAAGTGAACTTGCAGAATCAACAATAATATCTCCTACCATACTTGTGATAGATTCTTTTGCCATATTTCCAGCTGCACTACTTCCTGCGCTTAATATAGAATCAAGTGTTAATCCTTTGCCTGCACTTCTTAAATCTTCTCTTTTGTCCTCTTCCAATGTCATTCACCCTAATTTAGATTTTAAGATTGGATTAATTCTATAACTTTCTTCACGTTCGTAAAGTTATTAAACTTTAAAGCACATACCCTGTAAAGCCAGGATGTCCTTTTGAGTTATATACACTTTGATCATTTAAAAGATCTTTGTATATAATTTCATCACTTCCATCCATTTTACTATACAGAAAAGCATCAAAAACATATCTCTTTTTTTCAAAATCTTTTTCTTGAATTAAACTGTCTGGTAAGCTTGTATATTTAACTAACCCTGTAAAGTACTCTTCACCAATAGGATGCTCATGATCGCCAATCAAGTATTGAGCGATTTTTTCAAACTCATAACCTCTAGCTTGAATACCTATTCTTAAGATAGTCTTGTTCATATTCTCTAGATTCTTTTTTATTTCTCGTAAGACATTCATAAGCCGTTCATTGTAATTTTCTATTATTTCTTTCTCTATATCCAAATCATTAATTTTTAAAGAAGATCTGAAAGCACTCTCTAGATAATGAATCCAAAATTCATACCCTCCATTAAGGACACCAATCCGTTTTTTATTCTCCTCTTTAAGAATTTTTAAATCCTCTAAAATATCACCGTTATTTAGAATAATAGGCACGTCTTGGTACTGAGAATCTAAGGTGAACGTAATTTCAGAAACTTTCTTTGTAAGCGTTACCAAAGTTTGATATCTTTCTGAAACGAATTCATTTAATTTCGCTAAATTAATACCTAAAATCTCACTAGGCTCATAACCTGGGGAGTCACTATACACTTCAATAATAAAATCATTTTCACCGCTTATATCCAAAGCAGGCCAACTTGCGTAAAATTTTTTGTTGATTTTGCTTTTAAGTCCATCTACACCTTTACGTAAATCAGTAGGGTGCATTCCAAATGCCGCTCTTAGATGTTTAAAATAAACATCATCTTTCACGGGTTTATTAAAGATTGAACTTGTCTCTTCAAAAGGGTATTGAACTTGAGTTGCACCTATATTAATTTTACTAAGAATATCATGTAGTAACTTAATTGACATGTGTATTTGGTCTATTACAATGATGTATTGTAATAAAGACAAAGAGTTTTTATGATTATAACCTACTCCTGTTAACTCAATATCTAAATTCTTTGTTCCTTCCACGCCTACTGAAATCCAATCCATAGCCGAATACACAGCGTTCATCTGATTGGTATTGTCCATATTTTCACAAATTAGATTGAACTTTCTGTTTGAATTAACGGTATCTCTAAAATTGGCAATCAACTTTGAATCTAACTCTAAGTCCTGCATTGTAATTTTTGGTTTCATTATATTCTCCTCTCCAAACTATTATTTTTCATTTGGTTCCATTACCTTATAGAAAATATTTCCTCCATTATATATTTGTAGCGAAAAAAATAAAACATTAAAAACATTATGACTTTCTAATAATCTCGAATACTTTGGTTTTTCCAGTAAAATAACTACCCATATGTTTTATTTCATACTCTGACAACAAAATCCAATTTTTGTAATTATTCATTGATAACTAGAACGTATGTTCGTATAATGTTTGTAAGGAAGGTGATTAGTTTGAGGTTTCCTTACTACACAACCACAATTCTAGAAGACCTAATAACTCAATGGTATAAAAGCCACAAATTTACAGAGCCGGACGATTTAAATGTTTACACCATTGGATCCGAGTCCCAAATATTTGTGACTTGTAGACCTACTCAAGCTAGTTACATGAGGGTAGGGAAGTTTCAAGAAATCGTATTAGATAGTCGCCTCCCTTATATACACCAACGAGAGCAATTCTTCCACGAGCTTTGTCATGCTTTGAGGCATGCAGGTCGACAATCTTTCATGCCTTATTCTTTTTATGAACTTCAGGAAAGGGATGCCAGGCACTTCACTCTATACGCCTCGCTCCCCACTCATATGATTAATGATTATAACCTTTCAAATCCAGCTATTATCGATCAGTTGTCACATGACTTTATGATTCCAAGAAAAGTTTGTATTGAGCGTTTAGAAAAAATTAAGAGTCGAATTGTACCGTCGGATAAGTCTAATTTGATTAATCTAAGGAAGGAGGGATAAATATGGCTAATTACCGTAAAAGAGGTAACAAATGGTATTTCCAAATATATACAGGAGTAGATCCGTCTACTGGGAAAAAGAAATTTACATCTAAAGGAGGGTTCAAGACAAAAAAAGAAGCTCAGATGGCCGCAGCTGAAGTAGAAAAGGAAGTATTTGAAAACACATATGTTCAAGAACAAAATATTACCTTTCAGGAATTTACTTTAGAGTGGCTTAAGACTTATCGTGATACCGCTAAAATTAGTTCCGTGAGAAATCGACAGCATAACTTGGATCACTTAAATAGGTTCTTCGGAAATAAAAAAATAAAAG
>NZ_JRNX01000446.1 GCF_000786645.1 Halobacillus sp. BBL2006 | reverse complement strand
GAAAATGCGTTAAACCTTGGTGAAGTTGGCTCGGTTCAGCTGGACTATGATCAGGCAAGCGGCACGTCGACATTCAATGACTATTATCAGGGAGTTATTGGAGAAATGGCTGTTAATACACAAGAAGCGAACCGCATGGTCAATAACACAAATGTTTTGAAGCAGTCTGTGGAACAACAGCGTCAGTCCGTCAGCTCCGTCTCATTGGATGAAGAAATGGCGAATATGGTGAAATTTCAGCATGCATACAATGCCGCTGCTAGAAATATTACGGTCGTGGACGAAATGATTGACCGAGTCATTAACCAAATGGGTCGAGTAGGAAGGTAGGGGAATAAAAGATGCGCGTCACACAAAGTATGCTTTCGAATAATATGCTGAGAAACTTGAGCAAAAGCTATGATAATTTGGGCAAGTATCAGGAGCAGCTGTCAACAGGTAAAAAGATCTCCCGTCCTTCCGATGATCCGGTTGTGGCGATGAAGGGGATCGACTACCGTTCCCAGCTGACAGAAGTGAAGCAATACCAACGAAATATTGCGGAAGTACATAATTGGATGGACAATAGCGATTCCGCGCTTGATAAAGCAACAAAAGCGATGCAGCGGGTGCGTGAACTTACTGTTCAAGCGAGTAACGGGACCTATGAAACGGGGCAACGGGAAAATATCGCCAAGGAAATCCGCCAGCTGAAAGAACATCTTGGCACGATTGCTAATACGAAAGTGAACAACAAATACATCTTTAACGGATCGAATACGACAGCTGCTCCTGTCAATATGGACAACTTTACGGTCGCGGCAGACAATAGTGATGTGAATATTTCAGTGTCAGCTGGAGTGAATTTGAAAAGTAATGTTACTCCTGAACCGGTGTTTGAACAAGAGCTGTTTGAGGAGCTTGAAAACTTTGCTTCCGGCTTAGAAAGTGGTGCATCCGAAGAAGAGCTAGGAGCTTATATCTCGACGTTTGATGAAGACATTAACAACATTGTGAATGCACGTGCAGACCTTGGTGCACGAATGAACAGAGTCGAACTCATCGAAGATCGTTTAGAAACTCAAAAAGTCTCTGCAGCTAAAATGATGTCTGAAAATGAAGACGCCGATTTAGAAAAAGTCATCACAGACTTGAAGACGCAGGAAAGTGTACACCGAGCGGCAATGGGTGTAGGTGCTCGAATCATTCAACCGACTTTAATGGACTTTTTACGATAAAGCTATCTGACTTCAGGTAGCTTTTCTTTATAAGGAGAGGATATGATGGCCATTCCTCAATTGCAAGTGCAAACACAGCCCGCAAAACTGAATCTGAAAACGAATTCTGCGGTACATGAGTACAAGCAGATGAAGGCCGAGCAGAGCATCCAGCAGCCGGAATCGGATCTGTCTATTCGTCAACGCCCGGGAAACCTGACGATTGATCAATCGAATGCATGGAGAAATCTGCACTTGAAGACGGTGTTTGAACGAGCGGAAGAATTCGCGGATTATTCCAACCAGAAATGGCTCGAAGGTGTGGGGCAAACCGCACGTGAAGGTGATGAACTGATGAGGATCGAGAACAAAGGAAACCCGATTGCCGAGCAGGCGAAGCGAAACGCGGTTATGGATTTTACGTATCAACCTGGGGATACGCCAGGGTATGACTTGGTGAAAGTTTCCTATGATGCGACCCCAGCTGATATTCAGGTGAAGCCGAATGCACCGATCATTGAACATACGCCGAGATACCCGCAGTTCAGCTATCAAAGAGGAAACGTCGATGTCACGCTCGCTCAGCATTCCGAGGTCCGAATCGATTGGAAAATTTAATTTTTTCACAAAGGAAGTTATCAGATGGAAATTGAAACGAATTATTTTGGCAAGGTGGAAGTTGAAGAAGAGCAGATCGTTGTAATTATCCATGGCTTACCAGGATTTAAGGAATATAAAAAGTTTGTCGTGCTTCTCCTTGAGGATGCTCCTGTTTATAGGGTTCTGCAGTCTGTCGAAGATGCGGGACTTGCGTTTATTGTCGTGAATCCTTACGTGTTCTTTAAGGACTATGCCTTTGACATCGATGAACAAACGAAGCAGGAGCTGGATTTGAAAGAGGCTAAGGATGTGGAGCTGTACTCGGTGATGACAATCCGTGATCCTTTCAAAACATCCACACTTAATTTGCAAGCGCCAATCGTCATTAATGGGAAAAATCAACACGCGAAACAGTTGATCTTGAACAACTCCGATTATCATACGAAGCATTCGATTGAGGTTCATGAGGAAGCAGGTGGCCAACATGCTCATCCTTAATCGAAAAAAAGACGAATCGATCAAAATCGGTGATGATATCGAAATTAAAGTTTTATCCATTGAAGGTAATCAAGTGCGGATTGGGATTGATGCTCCTGCGAATATGGAAATTCATCGGAAAGAGATTTACTTAGCGATTCAGGAAGAGAATGAAGCAGCTGCATCGTTCTCTGATAATCTAATGGACTTGTTAAAAAACAATAAAAAAG
>NZ_JRNX01000445.1 GCF_000786645.1 Halobacillus sp. BBL2006 | reverse complement strand
GTCCGCAAGTAAGATCATAAACAAAAGGTGACTTCATAGCGAAGTCACCTTTCTTTCATTACGAGCTTAGTTTCGAGGTTTCAGGATCTTTTGGTTTCTTTTCCGTTTCATTTGTCAGGCGGAGAGGGATTTCTTTTAAGAAAAGTATTAAGATAAAGGCTCCGACTAGAATGAATGTCCCAAATAAGAAAGAACCGCTTAAGGCTGTGCTTAATACTTCTCGCATAACCTCAACGATTTGATTCAACACTGGTAAGGCTTGTTCTGGTGCACTCTCTTTAATTTGAGCGAGTTGTTCAGGGTCCATGAGTACCTGAGGGTCTTCAAGGGCCTTGATACCTTCCATTTGAGAGGCAGTGCCCGGCGTACTAGCAGCCAAATCCTCCATTTTATTCGACATGATGATGTTCATGATCGACCCCATGATAGAAACCCCGATCGTCCCGCCTGCTTGACGGAAGAACTGAGAGGCGGAAGTGGCTACTCCTAAGTATTTGTAGTCAACTGCATTCTGGACCGTCAAAGTCAGAACTGGAAAGGTTAACCCTAGTCCTAGTCCGACAAGAATCAAGTTTCCGATGGCTCCGAATAAAGTCGTATCTACAGTCATGCGCGACATGGAAAACATGCCCGCTCCCATGATGATTAAACCAACGATAGCGAAAATCTTATACCGCCCTGTTTTGGTGATCAATTGTCCGCCAATTGTACTTGTGACTACCATGCTGAGCATCATGGACATCATGACAAACCCGGTTTTGGTAGCAGATATCCCCATAACTCCCTGAACGAAAAACGGCATATACATGATGGCACCGAACATGCCCATTCCCATGAGTAGTCCTCCCATATTAGACACTGTGAATATACTGTTTTTGAACAGATGCAGCGGGATGATCGGGTTTTTGGCCTTCGTTTCTACAAAGATGAATATCGATAATGCTAGAGCAGACCAAATGAATAATCCGATGATTGTGATCGAGTCCCAAGCATACGTTTTTCCGGCCCAGGAGAAAGCGAGCAGAAGAGGAACAATTGTAGAAGCTAGAATTACGGCCCCGACAAAATCCACCGACGTCTTTTCGTTCGTTTTCGTGTTTGGGAACATCTTCCAAATCATCACGAAGGCTAAAATTCCAAACGGAAGAAATACCCAAAAAACCCAATTCCATTTCCAAGTATCTACAATGTAGCCGCCAAGAGTTGGCCCGAATACACTGGCCAGGCCGAATACCGAGCTCATTAATCCTTGCCAGCGTCCACGTTCACGAGGCGGGAATAAGTCACCGATCGCTGTAAATGCGGTAGACATGATCATCCCGCCACCAAAACCTTGCAGGCCACGATA
>NZ_JRNX01000444.1 GCF_000786645.1 Halobacillus sp. BBL2006 | reverse complement strand
TTCTTTTTTCTTCTTTTCAATACTTTCATCTAATTCCATGACATCCACTTGTTGATTCATTGATTCTTCTGCCGTTTTAAGTAGTTGATTGGGATCAACTTTAAGCACTTGCAGGAGTGGACCTAAAAATATGAGCAACAGCAGAATAGACATAACAAGGCGTGCGTACTTCTTCATCAGCCCCGATGGCAGAAGAGCATCGGCTACCATGGCTAAAAGCAGAAATAGAACGATTCGAGTAATCCATTCAATGAATAAATTCAATAACAGCCCCCCTTACCTGACCATCATTGTGATGTTACTAGCTGCGACCATAATGACGATGACAAGAAAAAACATCATCGATACCATAAGTAATGCAGCGAACACGTACATAATATGGCGACTTACAACGGACATGGCCTCTATGATCGGACCGTCCCCAAGAGGTTGTAACAAAGCCGCAGCCAACTTATAGATAATTGCTATAGCAAACACCTTTATGGCAGGGAAGATAGCTATTCCTAAAAGAATGACGACTCCTGCAATCCCAAGTGTGTTTTTTAAAACTAGTGAAGCGCCTAAAATTGTATCGGTAGCGTCTGTAAATAAGCGGCCGACGACCGGGACAAAATTTCCCGTTACGAATCGAGCCGTCTTCATTGTCACTCCATCTTGAACAGCTGTAACGGTTCCCTGTACTGAAATGACTCCTAAAAATATTGTCAAAAAGATTCCCATTACAGCCAGACCGGTCTTGCGCAAAAGTTCGGCTAACTGGTCAACTTTATAAGTTTCATTCAGGCCGCCGATAATCAACAATAGTGCAGAAGAAGCAAATAAAGGAATAAGAAGATATTTCACAAGAAGCCCGCTAGACTGCACTAAGGCAACGATAATTGGATGAAAGAAAGATATGGACATCAGATGACTGAAGGAGGCCATAATTCCTAAAAGTAATGGAAGCAGTCCTATCATAAAACTACTCATCCGGTCGATTGCATCTAACGTGTAATCAATCACTTGCCGAAAGCTCTCAAGAGCAAGGGTTAACAACACAAGGTAAACAACCAAATAAGCGATCCTGCTCACAACCGAATTTTCAAATGAAGACTGTACAGAATGCAAAAGTGTACTGAACAAGGTTAGAAATAACAAAGAAGCCAGGAGTTTACCGTTGACCATCAACTCATGAAAGAAAAACTTCAACAATCCAGTGTACCAATCAGAGGATTTTACAGACCCTTCAGATTGTATATATTCTTTGAAGTTATCCATTGTGAAAGTGGGTATATATTCACCATACTGTTGATTCAGTTCCTTCCAGCTCGCCTCAAGCTCTTCGGTAGAAACATGCTCCAGCATAGAAGGAACCGCTTCTGTTGAAGGGGAGGGGGAAGGGGAAGTTGAAGCCAACGAAACCGACGGGAAACATAACAGTAGAAATAGAACAAAGCTTATGATAGATAAACGTTTCATTGGATACCTCGCTATCTTATCCTAAGTGTCCAGGTATAAAGTTCAGTATTGTTTCAATGACAGCAGTGACGATTGGAATCGCTAACATAAGAATGAAAAGCTTCCCGGCCAGTTCTACTTTGGATGCCAGGGAATTTAATCCCGCATCCCTGATCAGTTGAGCACCAAATTCAGCGATATAAGCGATGCCGATAATTTTCAGTATTGTCTTAAAGTAAACAGGCTCCACTTGTGCCTGATCAGCGATATAAGAAAGAAGTGTAAAAATATATTTTACTTGATCTAAGATGGACAAGAAGATAATGATGACAGTAACTAAAAGAAGCAAAAAAGCGGCGGATGATTTCTGCTCTTTTAAGAGGATGATAAGCAATGCCGCTATTAAGCCTAAAGAGACAACTTGAATGATATCCATAAGCTATCCTTGATATAAAAAGACAGATTTTATTTGTTGAAACAAATCGGCCAACCGGTAAAGAACAATGAACAAGACAATGATGAAGCCGGTGAGCGTGACCGCTTGCGCAATCTCTTCTTTCCCCATCTGTTTTAAAATGCTATGAATCATAGCGACGATAATTCCTACACCTGCTATTTGAAAAAGAATCGTTGCATCCTGCAGCACAATGGCCCTTCCCCCTTTTATATGATTAAAATAATCACTAACAATCCACTTAAGACGCCCATACCTCTCGCCATCCTCTGGTATTGATCACAAACTTCTAAAGCGTCATGAAGTTCGCGATCGAGGTGGTGAAGCGTTAATTTAATTTGTTTCTGCTGTTGTTCTAAATCGTGTTGTCCGAGTGTGCGGCCAAATTGCGTTAATATTTCCCATTCATTCTTAGTCAGTGCATTACTGGACCAATGTTTCTTTAGATGACTTGTCCACCTTTGAGAGAAATCAGAGCAGTGTTCTTTCTCTTCGATGATACTTTCGAAAAATTTTCCTATTGGATCTGGTAAGTGTTTGGATAAGTTTTCACATACTTCCCACAAGGAAGATTGTCCGAAAACCATTTCCGCCTCGATCATTTGAAGTGCGTTTTTCCACTGACGAATATGACCTGGTCTCTTTTTGTATCGAGCCGCAATATCAAACCCTGCCCACGTTGTTACGGACAGGATCATCATAGCTCCGATCCACTCCATTGTTCACCCTCCCTTTAATGTGAGCAATCACGTAACCATTTTCATCTAAAATCTTTATGGAACCTGAGCTTCTTTGATTGAGTCGTTCCAGTACTAAATAACGGTGGAACACCCTTTCATCTATAAGGGAACAAGTAGAGGGACGCTTTTGAACTGAATGAAAATCACTACCATGGATACTGCATAGCACCTCAACTCCCGTGTAAGCTGCTTCTCTTATAGCGTTAGCATCTTGGATGCCTCCGATTTCATCGACTACGATCACTTCTGGAGACATGGACCGTATCATCATCATCATTCCTTCTGCCTTCGGACAAGCATCCATGACATCCGTTCTAGTTCCTACCTCCAATTGCGGCACACCTTGCAGACTGGCTGCAATTTCTGATCTTTCATCAACGATCGCCACTTTTGATGCAGGGTATGAGGAGTGAGATCCTATTGTTCTAGCCAATTCTCGGAGTAAGGTAGTCTTACCAGAATGGGGCGGTCCGATAATCATAGTGCTAGCCCACCTCCCGTCCTTATGTAAATAAGGAAGTAATGGTTCAACGTAGCCCTTGGTAGACCTTGCCACACGTATGTTCATAAAAGAAACATGCTTTAACGTATCAACTTGGTCGTTTACCGTGTTTACTTTACCGGATAGGCCTACTCGATGCCCGCCCTCTATCGTAATAAACCCATCTTTTAGCTGGTCTTTAAATCGATAGAGGGAAAATTGGCTGATCTGGTTCAAAACGTAAGATAAATCAGTCGATGTCAAGGTGTGATCTGACAAACAGGTATTCTGATTTGAATCAAGGATTTCTATCTTGCGTTGAACTCTAAGTCTGATTTCCTGAACAGTCTTCCAATTCACATTCCTTTTTAAGAGAAGTTGAAAGTGATCAGGAAACAACCTGATTATCTCTTTCATCCTTTCTTTCTCCTTTATATGGTTTACTTCATATGTATGTCCTTCTCTCACTCTTATGACAGGTTGAATGATATAAAATAGAATATCGGATAGTAATCTCTATTAAAAAAAGCCCGCTCCCTTAGGGAACGAGCTATTTTGAATGAGTCTATTAATTTGCACGAGAAACATATTTTCCATCAGTAGTGCTAATCACAAGAACTTCTCCTTCGTTGATGAAGAAAGGTACTTGGACAATCAAACCTGTTTCAAGCGTTGCGGGCTTTGTGCCACCGCTTGCCGTATCTCCTTTGATCCCTGGTTCAGTTTCCGTAACCTCGAGTTGAACGTTCTTAGGCAGTTCTACACCGATTGTTTCACTTTGATAGGATTGAATTTGAACTTCCATATTCTCTTTCAAATAATTCAACTGCTCCTGAATCAATGCTGAAGGAATTTCCACCTGTTCAAAAGTCTCCATATCCATGAATGCGTGCATATCTCCATTCGCATAGAGGTACTGCATCTTACGGTTTTCAATGTGCGCACGTTCTACCTTTTCGCCTCCGCGAAATGTTTTCTCCTGAATGTTTCCATTTCGAAGATTACGCAGTTTAGAACGGACAAACGCGGCACCTTTTCCTGGTTTTACGTGTTGGAAGTCCATCACTTGCCAGATACCACCATCCACTTCAATTGTTAAACCTGTACGAAAATCATTTACTGAAATCATCCGTTTTCCTCCTTTATTACTCTACAACGTGATAAGTTCTTTGGTCGATTTACTCAGACATTCATTTCCATCTTTTGTAATGATTGCATCATCCTCGATACGACATCCACCTACATTAGGCACGTAGATCCCGGGCTCGACAGTGACAACCATCCCTTCCTCTAACCTTTGTTCAGAGCGGAAAGATAAACCAGGTCCTTCGTGAACATCTAACCCGATGCCGTGACCCGTGGAGTGGCCAAAATATTCGCCATATCCTTTTTCTTTAATATAGTCGCGAGTCAAAGCATCTGCTTCTACTCCTGTAATACCCGCTTTTAGTCCTTCCATACCCTTTAACTGGGCCTCTAGAACCGTATTATAAATGTCTTTTAAGTCATCACTAATTTCACCAACTGCTACGGTTCGCGTAATATCGGAACAGTACCCTTTATACAACGCCCCGAAATCCAAAGTAACAAGCTCTCCCGATTGAATTTTCTTCTCTGATGCGACGCCATGAGGAAGGGCTGAGCGATACCCTGAAGCTACAATGATATCAAAACTAGAAGAAGTCGCTCCCTGTTTTCTCATGAAGAACTCAAGTTCGTTGGATACATCAATTTCTTTAACGCCTGGCTTTATGTAACCTAGGATGTGTTGAAAAGCGTCATCAGCGATTTTTACTGCATCCTTTAATATACTAATCTCCTCATCGGTCTTAATCAAGCGTAACTTTTCCACTAACCCTGCAGTTGGCTCTAATTCAGCGTTTAACGCATTTTTATATTGCTCATATGTGTTATATGTAACATACTCTTTTTCAAAGCCAACGCGCTTCAAACCTAATCTTTCTGCTTGCTTAGCGACTTCTTTATGCATAGGGACTTTATGTTCTATGATTTCAAATTCCCCAGCTTGTTCAGCTGCTTGTTCCATGTAACGAAAATCCGTAACTAAGAGTGCTTCTTTATTTGTAATCAGTAACGCTGCAGATGAACCAGTGAATCCGGAAATATAACGTCTGTTTTTAGGACTCGTGATTAAAAGTCCGTCCAGCTCAGCAGTCATTACCGCTTTGCGTATGCTCGCTAACTTACTCATTTGCAGTTCTCCCTTCCTTCTCTATCTTCTTCATTAAACCGAGTGCTGCTAATCGATATCCATCTATTCCAAAGCCAACAATCTGGCCTGCACATACAGGCGCCAACATAGAATGGTGACGGAAGTCTTCTCGGTTGTGAACATTGGAGATGTGAATTTCAATAACTGGAAGTGTAGTCGCACTAATCGCGTCTCTGATAGCGATACTTGTGTGCGTATAAGCAGCAGGATTAAGGATAATACCTGCCGCACGACCTTCTGCCATCTGAATTTGATCTACTAAATCACCTTCATGGTTCGATTGATAGGTTTCGACTTCGTACCCTTGTTCCCAGGCTGTATCCTTCACAAGTTGGACGACATCTGCAAGGGTTTGATGACCGTACTTGTCCGGTTCCCTCTTCCCCAACATATTCAAATTCGGACCATTGATTAATAACAGTCGCTTCATTCGGATCTGTCCTTCCCACCTTTTATGAGATTTTCATACTCCCTAAGTTTATCATACTCTTCCTTCGTTTGAATACGATTTCCCAGTCTCATTAAACTCCCTATATTCATAGGAAATTGAATAGCCAATGAATACTCCGTATAAAATGAACAGACAGCCTGTTGTCACCCATGTATCACTACTTAGTTCAAGAAAGGCAGGAATTGCCGGGAACAAAGGGGTCAGCACTACAAATATCACAAGCCATAATACCAGCCCAAAAATCAAGCCTGGCCATATGCCATTTTTCGTCTTCAACAGCATATAATAGACAATAGCACTCACTAAAGACAAAATACCTACGAGCAGAATCGCCAATACTTCAGCAAGCCAGGTTCCTGTCCATGCTGTCTGAAGGAAGGAACGGAAAAAGAAAGATGCCGCAGATACTTCAGTAAAGTGAAAATAGTAAGCAATTGTTGCCAAACCACTCCATAACACACCGGCTGTAAAACCGGTGATCAATGCCTTGGTAAAAACACTCTGTTGGGGTTCTTGCTGATTTTGCTGCTTTGGTTGATCCGTCATTTATATCACCTCAAGGATTAGCATTTACCATCCTTTAAAAATCATGCTTTTATCGACAATATAAACGCTAGTTAAAGAAGCAATTTTGAGGTAAAATAGAAGAAAGTTCAGCACCTTTGGGTGTTTAATATCCGATACGAAAAGGTATCGTTTAGGAAGGTCTGTTGGACCAATAATGCATCATCAACATGAAACAAAGCATCATAGTTTTGCATAATCCTAGAAAAAACGGAAAGACTCTAAAAGAACAGTTGAGTTGTAGGCAGCAGGATCAAAAACTTGCCATTTGGTAATGATTTTTCTTGTCGAAAAAGCTCTATAAATGTTCTTGAGTATGATATAAAAAGTGTTTTAGTGGTATATAAGTAATAAGAACTTTTACTGATGATGACTTTTGAGAAGGGAGGAAATAAACTATGCGTAATTGGATGACTCCAATCATCTATACATTGTTTGCCCTTGCAATCCTATACGTAGGTATCCAATTGTTTACAAACACATCAAGCTTTCTTTCATCAATGATTATGATGATTGGTATTGCTGTTCTTGTATACGGAGCCATATACTTCTTGTTTCTTCGAAATCGAGGATTCGGAGGAGGCGGCAATCGGACTGAAATGAAAAAATACAAGCAAGCTGTGAAACAATCGAAACAAAAATACAAACAGCCAACCCCGACAATTAAGAAAAGCAGTATGACAAAACCAAAAGTAAAGCCTTCCCCATTAGGCAAGAAAAACCGCAAGCGGTCAAGCGCACCTCACTTAAGGGTCATAGAAGGAAATAAAGACAAACAGAAAAATCGAGCCACTTTCTAAGACGGCTCGATTTTTTATTTTTTCCACCTTTTTAAAAATTCTTTCGCATGTTCTCTTCCAAAATCCATAATCCGTTCCTTTTCTTGATCACTCATATCAAAGTCAGTCGTATCGATTCCATTAACAGGAATAAATATCACGTCTTTACTTGTTTTAGGAGATATATAACGAGCGTCATGGGCTTGTTGCATCGTCTTGAATAACGCGTGGAACATTTGAATAGCATTTCTGATTTTTTGTTCCGGCAGCTTATCCGGTGGATCACTGAGCTGCATCCCTATGATGGGACGTTTTCGGCACACTCCTTTATTTTCCCAAATCCAAATTGGAAAATTACTCAACACACCACCATCAACA